>CAZFNB010000283.1:0-4424 GCA_964520235.1 uncultured Bifidobacterium sp.
AAGATGGAGGTCACGCACTGGTTGCCGCGCTGGGCGGTGGACGTGGCGCTGACGATCCATGACGACGAGGCCATCCTCGCGTGCCTCGCCATCCTTGTCTGGCATTTCTACCATGTCATGTTCGACCCGGACGTGTATCCGTTGAACCTTGCGTGCTGGGACGGAAAAGTTTCGGAGCACTGGCAGAAGGAAGAGCATGCGCTGGATGCGACGGCAGCCGAAACCGCCAACACGCCACCAACGAAACCGCAACCACCTCAACCATGAAAAACTTCGATGCCTCCAGAAATGACGGCGCGACGCTGTATTGTTTCTATTGCGGACGTGAAATTCCCGGCGGCCTGTGGTTTGCGAGGTTCAAGCACGCTGGCAGCCTTGTCGCCTTCTGTCGTCCGGGTTGTGTCGAGTCGTTCCTCGCCGTGCCCGCCGGACAGCGATCCGCCATGAGCGCAAAGGAGGATTCGCCGTCGCTTGCTTCACTTTGAGCCGGAGTGAATCAACTGTTGCCGCGTGACCTGCAACCGCCGTATGGCAACCGCCGCGGTGCGCTTCATCAATTCATAACCAAAGGCCGGGTCGGCATCGCAACGTTCCCTGAGCCACGTGCCGTAGAAGAAAATCGCGCGTGTCGGTTCGGCTGCGTGCGCCGTGAAGTGCCAGCAGTAGGGCGGAAACAACCAGGACCAGCCCAGCGTCTCGCCGCCGCCGACCTGATCCACCACGGTCGGAGCCGCACCATGATGGCGCGTCTCCAGAACGACACGTCCGGAAAGGATCAGATAAAATCGGTTCGCTGTCTCTCCTTCGTGAAAGATGACCTGCGCCGGTTTGAATTCAGTGGGAGTGGCGCACCCCGCAAGCGTTGCAAGATGTTCGGGGCGCAGGCCGATGAGAAAAGGATGGCTTCGCCACGCGTTAATCGCCTGTGCTGTTGCCGCTGCTGGAGCGGGTGCTTGTTCGTGTTGGTCGGTTTCCCGCGTCATATTGCACCCCGGTTTCCCGCTTCTGGAAAAAATCGCGGGTCGGATTGAGCGTGAGCAGTTTCCTTGCGGGAATGCACCGCCTTTATTGGCAAAGTTTCACCGCTTATTGCCACGGCCCGCGTCGCCGAACAGCAACCGCAGGCTGTTCATCACCACAATGACGGTGCTGCCTTCGTGCCCGACCACGCCGACGGGCAGCGGAATTTTTCCGATGAGTGCAAACACGACCAGCACCACCACCGTGCCGAGGGAGACAAAAAGATTCTGCCGGATGACGCGCCGCGCGCGCTGGCTCAGACGGAACGCCGCGAGAAAATTTTCGAGCCGGTCGTGCATCAACACCACGTCCGCCTGTTCCAGCGCGGCATCCGAACCGCGCGCGCCCATCGCCACGCCGACGTGTGCCACGGCCAGGCTCGGCGCATCGTTCACGCCGTCGCCAATCATGGCCACACGATTGCCGCCGTCGCTCAACGATTTGATCGCCGCAACCTTCTCCTCCGGCTTCAGTCCCGCCCGGACTTCATCCAGATGCAACTCGGCCTTGAGATGGTCAGCGGCGGATTGGCGGTCGCCGGTCAGCACGAGCGTGCGCAGACCGCTCCGCCGGAGTTCGTCCACCACGGGCCGTGCCTGCGGACGGATGTCGTCGCGCAAAACGATGCGACCGATCAGGTCGCCGCTGCGCAGCCAGACTTCAGAGAATCCCGGAGCGGCAGAAACACCGGCTTCCGATGCAGCTTGTGGCAAGTCTGATTCAACAGAATCGCGCCGGGCTGGAGACTGTTGCGCTGACAACACCCACTCGCGTCTTCCGAGCAGACATTCGCCGCGCGTGCAACGCCCTTTCACACCCTGCCCAGTCACGGATTCAAAGCGCTCGAACTCGATTGGCGCGAAGCCCTGCTGCCTGCCATATCGCGTCACAGCGCGCGCCAGTGGATGCGTCGAAAGCCGGTCCAACGAGTAGGCCAGTTGCGCCACGTCTGTTTCACGGCCCGGCGGATGGCTCTCAACCTTTTCCACGCGCAACTCGCCCGTGGTGAGCGTGCCGGTCTTGTCGAGTGCCACCACGTTCACGTCTGCGAGCTTTTCCGCCGCCGCGCCGCCACGGATCAGCACGCCATGCCGGGCACCCCAGGCAATCGCCGCCAGCACCGCCGACGGAATCGAAAGTACCAGAGCGCACGGCGACGCGACGACCAGCAGCGTCATCGTGCGATAGAACGCGCTCTTTATCTCGCCATTGGATGTGAACGGCGACAGTTCAAATCCCAGCCACCACACAAAAAACATCACCGCCGACAACGCCAGCACTGCGTACGTGTACCAGGTGCTGAACTTGTCCGTGAACTGTTGGGCGGGCGCCTTTTGCCGTTGCGCCTCGCGGATGAGCCGGATGATCTTTGCCAGCGCGCTTTCCGACGCGCGACGCAACACTCCCACTTCCACCGCACCCCAGAGATTGATCGTGCCTGCCAGGACGGTGTCGCCGATTTTTTTTTCCACCGGAGTCGCCTCGCCGGTAAGGTTGGATTCATCCGCCGCAGTCCCGCCTTTCAACACCTCGGCGTCCACGGGGAATTGCGAGCCGGGCTTGACGAGCAGACGCATTCCGGCCTGAAGCGATTCCACTTTCACCTCGCGCTCGTTGCCCTGCGCATCGAGCACTGTGGCGGTCTTTGGTGCCTCGTGGAAGAGCGAACGGATTTCCTTTTGCGTGCGACCCAGCGCGTAATGCTCCAAAGCGCCTGACAGTGAAAATAGAAACAACAAGGTCGCCCCCTCGCCCCACGCGCCGATGCACGCACTGCCTGCCGCAACCGCGAGCATCAGAAAATGAACGTCAATCGCGCGCTGTCGCAGACGTTCCCATACTTCCTCGGCAGGAAACCACGCGCCGGCCAGATAACTCAGCGCGAAGACCGGAATCCTCCACGCCGCTGGAACGACATACGCCGCGAGCAATCCGATCGCGCCGCAGGCGAACGCCAGCGCGAGTTGTGCCTTCCATTCGTCCGCATGGTCATGATCGTGCTCCTCGGCGTGTTCGAGAAACTCCACGTCCCGTTGCACCACTTTGGGAAATGGCAGGTTGCGCCAGCGCCAGAATTTCGGCGCGGTGGGACACGTCACCCGCGCGATGGTTGTCGAGCAGCCCGAGTGCTGGATGACGATGCCCTTGCGCTCGTGATCCGAGAGAGGCGTTTCGCAATCAGAACAGTCTCCTCGTCCCGTGAGCAGTGAACAGGTCTGGCTGCCCGAAGACTGCTCCACTTGAAGCAGCTTGTCGGTGATACGACGGTTCAATTCATCCGCGTCCGCGCGGCCGAGCGTGGCCACGAAGATTTTCCGGTGGGTGCGATCAATGGTCACCGCTTCGAGCGCGGGATTTTCCGCCAGCACATCCGCAACCGAGCGGGCCAGACAGGGATTGTTCGCTGATGCTCCCATAAACCTGCCCCAGCGTTAGCACAAACCGGGGCAGGATGCGACGGGAAAACCTTCACCGCTTTTGGCCGGGAGACTTCAACCAAAGTTTCAGCGAGCCGCAGTCAATGACCGCATTCAATGTGGCAAGTTCACCTCCGCCAAGAATTCCATGAACTTCACCCAACGATTCGCCCGGCGCGGCCAGTCCCCAATCCTTCAGATCCAACACCGCGAATTTCACGTCTCGCATCGTGGTGTCGCCGAGCGTGAACCTGTGGGCTTGCGCGGCGATGATGGCGCGCTTTCCGACGTTGTCCGCGCCGACGATGGTGCGCAACGTGGGCTTTGGTTTAAGGCCGAGTCGTTCGATCTGTCGCGTGTCCAAACAACTTAGCGCCGCGCCAGAATCCACAAGCAATTCAACCGGTTGACCGTTCACCCTCGCCCCGCACGTCAACGCGGGCGGATGCTTCGATGCAAGTTCAAGCGAAGTGAAGCCGGCCTGGTGCAGTATGGATACGATTGCAGGTTGCGTCGTCAAATCAGCGGATTGCGACGGCAGATAAAGCCTGCGTTTGCCGCAATCAATGATGGCGGCGTGGCGGCGAAGGAAATCCACGCCCAGCACAATATCGAACGGGGCGGTTTGGCCGTCGTAACGAATGTCCTGTACGAGCGCGGGCTGGTTCGTAAGCGTGATGTCGCCAAGTGTGAGTTGCGCGATGGTGCAGTCCCTCTCAGTGGAGCGCGCCATGTTCGTGCTTATGGCAGTGAACGGCGTGCCGGTGTCCACAAGAATGCTGCTACGGCGGCCATTGACCCTGCCGGTGAGGTAAAGATGATTGTCCTCTGTGCGACGCAGCGGAACAACGCGGCTGGTCTTCCAGGTCATGGCCGGCACGCAGAACGCCGAGGGCTTCTGGCCCGGCCAGCTCGGCGCCCTGGCCGTGGGCGGCCGCTACGACGCCCTCGTGGCCAAGTTCCGCCCGCCCAGCCGCCTGGGCGAGG
>CAZFNB010000284.1:0-4424 GCA_964520235.1 uncultured Bifidobacterium sp.
ACCTGGAAATTCCGGACGGCGTGGGGCCGGTTTGAATTTGCTCAACGTCAACACCGCTTCCGTGGGCGAAACGAGGAATTCGCACGAAGCGCCACGGGCAACGAAACTGATGGCTTCATCGAACTGACCGCAGTTTTGCTCGAAAGACAACGACGCCGAGGCGAACGCAGCCAGTCCCGGTTTTGCTTCAACAGCCGCCATCCGAAGACAAGCCGACAGAAAAACGAACGCGGCACACGCAATCAATGCCCGGCGCTGCTTGCAAAGTGGTGTTGTCGCGTGTTGGCTCATATCAAAGTGGGCGTGAGTAACCGACACCGAACTGGAATCGCCCGGACGTGCCATTGAATTCATCGTGATGAATCGGAATGCCGTAATCCAGCCGCAACGGGCCGATGGGCAGGTTCAAACGCAGGCCAATGCCCCAGTTGTCGTTGAACTGGCTCGTATTGAAATCATACGCGCGGCTGTTGACCTTGCCGATGTCGTAGAACAGCGCAAACCGGACGCCGCCGAATGTCTCCTTCTCAATGATCGGTATGCTGTACTCCAGCGACCCGAACCAATAGGAATTGCCGCCAACAGGTTCGTTGAAAAATGTTCCCGCCGGATTTCCAAACGCATCAAGCTGCTCCTCACGCGGGCTGATGGAGCGGTAATTGTAACCGCGGAGCGTGTTCATACCGCCCAGATACCAACGGTCATAGAAGGGAACATCATCACCGTTCAACCCGTCGGCGACGCCGCCACGCCCGACCACTTCGAGAACGTGTCCCTTGAAAAGGCCTTTGAAATACCACGCGGACTGGACCTGGATTTTATAGTAGTCCCGTTGACCGCCGAGGTAACTCGTCGTCAATTCGCTCTGCAACTCCGTACGCTGGCCGGCATCAGGAAGAAAAACGCTGTTGCGGGTATCGTAGGCAAGCGTGCTGCCAAGCCGGGTCTGTACCGATGCGCCCTCTTCTCTGAGGATTGCCGATGGCGCATTGGCCGGATCGAACACCAGACCACCACCACCAGGACCAACAGGGCCACCCGGGATGAACCGGTCGCCATGCAACGAGTTGTCCAGGCTGATGTCCACGTTCTCGATGGTGTAGTTGACACTGCCAATCAGGAAATCGCTCCCAAGCGTGCGGGTCAGGCTGAAACGCGCGCCGGTGCGCGTTTCATCGTAAAGGCGGTGCAAGCTCTGGTAGTTCTTGACCGTGTGATACAGGCCGACGCCGAATTCAAGTTTGCGATCCAGAAACCACGGCTCGGCAAAATCAATCTCGTAATCCTGCCGCCGCGTTCCCAACTGGACGCGAACCCGGAACTTCTGTCCACCGCCCGTGAAGTTCGGCGGGTGGAACAAATCAAAATTGCCCTGAGTGACCTCGGCAAAACCAACGATGGCGTCCACGGAACTGAACCCGGCACCGACGGTGAATTTGCCCGTCTCCTTTTCCTCGACGTTGATGACGAGATTTTTCCGGTTCGGAACGCTCGTGGATTCCGGGCGCGTGGCAACCTTGCCCTCGGCAAAATATCCCAGACCCTCGAGACGCTTCTGGCTGATCTTCACACGGGTCATGTCGAATACTTCGCCGGGTGAGATGGCGAGTTCGCGACGGATGACCTTGTCCTTGGTCTTGGTGTTGCCATGGATTTCAATTTTTTCCACGTAGGACTTCTGCCCCTCCTCGACATCGAAACGCAGATCCATCCTCCCACTGTCCGTGTTGGGAATTTTTCGCACGTTCAGATTGCCCGGGGACAGCCCCACGTCAATGTGACCGCGTCCGTCGTAAAAACTTTTCACGGCGTCCACGTCCTTGCCCAGGCCGGCTTCCGTGAACGTGTCACCGGTCTTCATCTTGAAGTTTTGGTGAAGCGCGGCGGACTCGACCCATGCCGTGCGTTCCGGCCCGCGTTTGGGTGCGCGACCCGGCTTGAAGTCGGGACTCACCGCATTGGTGGGCAGCATCGTCGTGCCCTGAAACGTCACTTCGCCAACGTTGTAAGGCTTGCCCTCAAAAATCGTGATCTTGATGACCATCGAGCGCGGCGTGGGATTCTCGAACTGAACATCCCTGATCTCAAAATCTATGTAGCCCTTGTCCCGGTAAAAGGTCTTCAGCCGTTGCTGATCCTCCTCGAATTCCTCGTCCTTGAAATATCCACGCGTCGTCAGCCACGACCACATGCCGTGACGGCGGGTCTTGATTTCCTTGCGAAGTTTGGACACCGGAAAATCCTTGGCCCCGATGATCTCCACCCGGGCGATCTTGATTTTTGGACTCTCAGTGATTTTGAACGTCACCATCCCACGCCCCGCCGCGTCGTCAGAGAGCGTGACCTTGGGTTCGACCTTCGATCCGGGATAGCCCTGCTTCTGATACAACTCCTGGATGGCCTGTGCGTCCGAGAACAATTTTCGTTCGTCGAGCGGTTCACCGACCTTGGAGGTGATTTTCTTTTTGATGCGCGACAGGCTGAGTTTGTCGTTGCCCTCGATCTTGATGTCCGTGAGACGCGGCTTGGCCTGAACGAAGAACGTCAGCACCACGCCGCCGGATTCCTTTTCGCGCGTGACGCGGATGTTGTAGAACAATCCGGTCGCATAAAGATTCTTCACGTCATCATCAACGGCGATGGGAATGTAGTCTTCACCGGCGCGCGAGCGGATGTTGGCGCGGATGAGCGTGTCGCTCACGTCGGCAGGGCCGACATGTTTGATGTCTATCCGGGAAATCTTGTCGGAAGCCGCCTGCCCCCAGGCCAACGGCAGGAACGCCACCCACGCGCACACGGCGCAAAGCCGAAGCATCGCTTTCATCATGTGTCACTGAACTGGCACATCGTCGTCGCTGACTTTGGCTGCGCTTTCAAATCGCGTATAGGTTTTTAGGAACGTCAAATGCACATCGCCGGTCGGGCCATTGCGCTGCTTGGCGATCAACAGGTTCACCGGAATTCCGTCGCCCTCTTCCATCGCAGGCGCATCCTCATCGTCGCTTGCCGGCCTGTAAAGCAGACCCACGAGGTCGGCATCCTGTTCAATCGAGCCGGACTCACGCAAATCAGACAATCGCGGCTTGCGGTTCTTGTCCTTCTCGAGTTCACGATTCAACTGGCTCAGGACAATCACCGGCACGCCAAGTTCTTTCGCAAGCCCTTTGATGCCGCTGGAGATTTCAGCAATTTCCTGCTGCCGGTTCTCCTGCGCTCGTCGCGAAGTAGAGTTAAGGAGTTGCAGGTAGTCAATCACAAACAGTTTGATGCCATGCTGCTGCCACATGCGCCGCGCACGGGCGCGCAACTGCAAAATCGAAAGGCCGGGCGTATCATCAATGAACAACGGGGCGCTGGACATCTTTCCCGCCGCGCTGGTGAGCTTCGGAAAATCCGACTCTGTCATGAACCCTTCGCGTATCTGGCGCAGGTTCACCCGGGCGTTCGAGCACAACATGCGGAGCACGAGCGACTCGGCCGTCATTTCCAGGCTGAACACACCCACGGGCATCTGCGTATTCAATACAACGTTTTCCGCGATGCACATTGCCAATGACGTTTTGCCCATGCTGGGCCGCGCTGCGATAACGATCATTTCTCCACCGTGCATTCCATCCGTCATCCGGTCCAAATCCGAAAAACCCGTCGGCAGTCCGCCGAGTTCTCCCTGACGGTTGAAATACTTTTCAACGGTGCCGATGGCGTCGTGAACCAGTTGTTTCACCGGCAACATGCCACCCTCCGCGCGCGACTCGCTCATCCGCAAGATGTCGCGCTCCACCTCGTCGAGCAATGCGTCCACTTCACCCTGATGATCATACACGCGCCCGACCACATCCGTGCAGGTGTGGATCATTTTCCGCAACAACGCCTTTTCTTCAACGATGTCGAGGTAGTATTCCAGGTTCGCCGCCGAAGGGACGGAATCTTGAAGCGCGTTGAGATATGGGATGCCGCCGACCTGATCGAGCAATTGCCGGTCTTTCAACCGTTGATGAACCGTGATGATGTCAATCGCATCACCGGCATCATACATCTCCGCCAGCGCAGTGTAGATGGTCTGGTGACGCAGATCATAGAACACATCTGCGCCGCCCTTGAGTTTGGCGACGCATTGACCGAGGCATTCCTTTGGCGAAAGCAAAACGCAGCCCAGAACGCCCTGCTCGGCTTCAGTCGAGTGCGGCGGCAGGCGATCCACATGAAGACTTTCCTGCGATACAGGCTTGCGGCGACGCGCCTTTTTCAAATCAGGAGCTGCGCCCGCGCTATCGGAGACAGAATCAATCATCAATACCAAGCAGACATGAATCACCCGCTCCACGCAATTTCATATTCTGAACAATCTGTTGACGGACGATTGTGAGTAAGTTCGAGGCGCAAAAAAACGGAGGAGACGTGCGTGCAAACGTCTCCTCCGCTCC
>CAZFNB010000285.1:0-4395 GCA_964520235.1 uncultured Bifidobacterium sp.
GTAGATGAGCGCGTTGTATTCCTGCCAGAGAAAGCCGCCGACCCCGGGACGCCCCGTCAACATCTCTGCGGCCACGATGACAAGCCATGCGATGCCGAGGCTCAGACGGAAGCCGGTGAACATGTAAGGCAGCGTCGCCGGGATCAGCACCTTGAACAGGGTCTTGGTGCGCGAAAGTTTCAACACCTTGGCGACGTTGAGATAATCTTGCGGCACGGCGCGCACGCCGACAGCGGTGTTCAACACCGTGGGCCACATCGCACAGACAGCAATCGTGAAGAGCGCGGCCAGTTCGCTGGCGTTCCTGCCCGCGCCCAAAAACAGCACCATGCCCAACGGCAGCCATGCGAGCGGTGACACGGGCCGAAGCACCTGGATGATCGGATCGGTCATCTTGGTGAAGGATTTCGACAGGCCCAGGCAGAAACCGAGCGGCGTTCCGACAAGCAGCGCGATGAAGTAACCCTTCGCGACCAGAATCAGCGAGAGCCACGTGAACCGCAGGATGCCCTGATCCAGCTCCCCGCGATAAACGAACGGCGACATGATATAGGGTTTGCTGGACTGCCAGGCTTCCGCCACGTTCGGCAACGCGGGGATAAGGCCGATACGCTTTTCTTCGACGAACGGCTCGACAACCTCCCAGACCGGTTGCGAATCCGGCAGCGTTTTGACGTCCGCAAATTTTCCGGCATCCACAAGGGGCTTTATTTTTCGCCAAACGGTTTCACCTTCGGGCAATGCCTGAACGGCGGTTGCGATTTCCTTGGCGCCATCGGCGGGCGAGCGGAGGGTGTAAATCTTTTTACCGGCGGCGACGTGCCACAGGCCGAGACAAACCACCGCGCCGATGAGCGGAAGAAAGAGCCAGTCGAGTTTTTTCAGCGGACTATTGTTCATGAATTGTTTTGTTCAATCGTTCTTTGCACCCAGGTTTCGGTCGCAGACACGAGCACGAGCGTGAAACCGATGAGCGGCGACACGATGGTTTTCAAAATCACAGCGCGATCCACCGCGCCGCTCAACCAGTGGTCGCCCTGGTTGACGGCGGCCTGCAACAGTCCTGTTGTCAGGCCCAGCTTGACCGCACGCAGCCAGACGGATCGCTGCCGCAACGCGCATCGCCACAGAGCACGCCGGGCAGCGGGCTGGCCTGCGGTCATGGGTTCGATTGCTGTCTGTGCGGATGTCATGGTTGTTTTCAAATTTTGCGCCGCGCGAGTGGAGGAAGTCTCGCGCGGCGCGTTCGCCGGAATCAGCCCTTCAGACTGTTGACCGCGAATCCTTTCGCATAAGCCTCCAGATCGCCCTTGGGATCAAACTTCACGCCGTCGAACATCTCCCAACCGCTGTCGTCCTGGGTACGATCTGTGACGCCGATTTCCTTCATCGCCTCGGTGTAAATGTCGCCGCGCATGACCTTGCGGGTGATGCCCTCGTAATCCGGTGCGCTGCTGACCATGCCCCAGCGACGGAATTGGGTGAGCCACCATTTTGCATAAGCAGGCTGTGGATAATTGCAATTGCGCTTGCTGAAGTGCATGTAGAACTCGTCCTGCATCGTACGGCCGTCACCGTAATCAAGCTTGCCCTGTAATCTGCCAAGGATGATTTCCTTCTGGCAGTTGATGTAATTGGGCTTGCTGACGATTTCGCATTGTTCGGGACGATTGTTCAGATCATCAAGCCATACGCTGGCTTCGTGCAGACCTTTGAGAACGGCCTTGACGGTTTTGGGATTTTTTTCCGCAAAATCTGCCGTGAACGCGCAGACTTTTTCCGGATGATCCTTCCAGATGTCCTGCGTGGTGACGCTGGTGTAACCGATCTTGTCGGCGATGGCGCGGGCACCCCATGGTTCACCGACGCAGAAACCGTCCATCTTGCCGATTTTCATGTTCGCCACCATCTGCGGTGGCGGCACGGTGATGAGCGAAACGTCCTTGTCCGGATTGATGCCGCCGGCGGCGAGGTAATAACGCATCCACATGGCGTGTGTGCCGGGCGGGAAAGTCATCGCGAACGTGAGCGGCTCGCCGAGTTTCTTGGCTTGTTCCACCATCGGCTTGAGCGCCTTCGGGTCAGCGCCGATTTTGCCCTTCCATTCTGCTTTGAGCGTGATGGCCTGGCCATTGCGATTCACGAGCCATGGAATGATCATCGGCTTCTTCGGCGAACCCAGCAGCCCCATCGTGCTGGCGATGGGCATTCCGATGAGCATGTGTGTCATCTGATTGTCACCGGACGAAAGAGAATCTCGGATTGCGGCCCAGTTCGCACCCTTGGCGATCGTGACTTCGACCCCGTATTTTTTGAAGAAGCCCTTTTCCGCGCCGATCACGAACGGGGAGTTGTCTGTCAGCGCGATGATGCCGCAGCGAAGACTGGCGGTTTCAGGAGCGTCACTGGCGTAAGCCGTGCCAAGCCAGCCTTTGGGCAGACCGGCGAAAAGCGCGGTGAGGGCGGTGCCTTTCGCCGTGCGCCGCAAAAAGGTACGACGTGAGAGTTCAGACGAGCGAGGTTTCAGGTTCATTTTTTCTGTTTTCATTCTGATTTGGGGTTGAAGAGCGGAGAGCGCAGGCGCGGTCGTAAATGTCGCAACGAAAAATCGAACGGGCCAGGGCAGGCGTGAGTTCGGCGGGTGTGGCCAGGCCTGCGGCGCGCATTCTGTTGGCGACCCATGCGGCTTTTTCGGCGGTCGGTTCGTTCGCGCGGTTGGCGTGAAAGACGACGAAGTCCTTGAATTGCCGGAATTCTCCGTGACCGAAATCCATCTCCCCGATCAATCCTGGGCGCAATGTGGCAGTCGAGCAGTTCAAGAATTCACGGCGTGCCAGGACATCGGCAACATGGGTTCGATTCCCCGGCACATCACAAAACTCGCAGGCGTCCAGCAGCGCCGCGATGAGAGCCTCGTGTTCCGTGGCGCATTGTTCGGCGAAGTCGCGTCGCACCATGAGCAATTTTTCAGGATGGCCGGGAGCGAGGTCGGCACTGGCAGCCACAATCCAGCCGATGCGCGATTGAACGGCGACAGTGTTCCACGGCTCGCCAACACAGCAGCCGTCAATGTGACCCGCGTGCATCGCACCGGGCATGTGCGGTGGGGGGATGACCGCGATGCGGACATCGCGCTCCGGATCAATCCCCGCCGCCGTCAGCCAGTCCCGCAACAACAGATTGTGCGATGCCGTGTTGAAGACGACGCCGAAGGTGAGTGTCCGTTCGTGTCGTGTACGATGGATGAAATCACGCAATGTGGCGGCGTCACGAACGCCACGTTGCCAGAGTTCATTTGAGAGCGTGATGGCATTGCCGTGGAGATTCAGCACGAGGCCGGTGACACATTCGCACCGGGCCGATCCGAGTCCCAAGGCAACGCCGAAAGGCATTCCGGCTACGGCCTGCGCGGCGTCCAGTTCACCGGTGACAATCTTGTCGCGGATGCCGGCCCAGCCGAGTTCACGGCAGAGCACGACGTTGAGGCCGTATTTTTTGAAAAGTCCAAGTTCCTGCGCCATTGCCAGCGGCGCACAATCCGTGAGCGGCACAAAACCCAGTCGCAAGGCGCGACTACGGAGAACGAGTAATTTGACCCGGTTGTTCATCTATGAAAAAGCCCTTTCACGTCATGCGTCACTGGACAACATGCAAGGACATCACCCGAACACGCCCCGCTGCGCCGGTGTTCCTTTACGGACACGAATCCGGTTTTGACCGCGACGAATTGTTTCAGGTTGTCGTTCATGCAGCGCTCGCACGCTGCGCGGTACATAGCCATGCGGATGCCAATGGCACATGGACTGCATTGGGAAGTTTCCATAAAAATGATGAAGGGATTTCATTCATGAGCGCGCCGCTCGACAGCCGGCAGTTGCGCGCTTTCATCACGCTGGCACGCACGGGAAGTTTCACGCAAACAGCGCGCGAACTTCACCTCACGCAATCCGCAATCAGCCATTCGATGAAGGCTCTTGAACACGATGTGGGCTGTAGGCTTTTGGACAGGATGGGTAAAAAAGTTGCCCTCACACAGGCGGGCGAACAGCTTTTGCACGTCGCGACAAAAATCATTTCCGAAATGGAAAACGCACGGGCATCACTCGGCAAACTCGGAAAGTGGGGACGGGGACGGTTGCGCCTGGGGGCGAGTACGACCGCCTGTCAGTACATCCTTCCGCCGGTGTTGCGCGAGTTCAAGGAAAGCTTTCCAGAGCACGCCATCAGCATCGAACCGGGCGACACCCGCGGCATTGTGGGTGCGCTGCTGGCGCATCGGATTGATCTCGCGTTGTCACTCGAACCGCTCAACGAACCGCAACTGGAGTTTCATCCGTTGTTCACCGATGAGTTGAATTTTCTCGTCAGCACACAGCATGCATGGGCCAAGGCGGG
>CAZFNB010000286.1:0-4379 GCA_964520235.1 uncultured Bifidobacterium sp.
GGCTGACAACGACCTTTCCGTCCTCGACCTTAAGGCTGGTGCGCTTGGGCAATTCCCAGTCGAGCTTGCCCTTCGGTCCCTCGACGTGAACTTTCTGCCCCTTCACCTCCACCTTGACCTTGGCGGGGATGGCAATCGGTTGTTTTCCAATACGCGACATAAATCAATCCTTACCAGACGTAGCAGAGCAGTTCTCCGCCGATGTTTTTCTTGCGGGCCTGCTGGCCGGTCATCACACCTTCCGACGTGGAAACCACCGCAACGCCCAAACCGCCGCGAACGCGGGGAATCTCTGTTGCGCCCACATACTGGCGCAGACCAGGTTTGCTCACACGCTTCAATCCTTCGATCACCGATTTCTTGCCTTCGTATTTCAGGCGGAGCTTGATGGTCTTGGCCGTTTTGCCGTCCACGCTCACTTCAGAAACGTAACCTTCCTTCTTGAGGATGTTGGCCACGCTTTCCTTCAGTTTTGAATGAGGCATCTCCACGGTGGGCAACAGCGCACGGCCGGCGTTGCGGATGCGCGTCAACATGTCTGCAATCGGATCAATCATATCGAAATCTTGGTCTTGAACTTTTTCTCCATCCGCTTACCAGCTCGCCTTCACCACACCAGGAATCAAACCGTTCAACGCGGCTTCGCGGAACGTCAGGCGGGAACAGCCAAACTTGCGCATATAGGCATGACGGCGACCGCTCATCGAGCAGCGGTTCACCAGGCGTGTCGGGCTGGCGTCGCGCGGCAGTTTTGCCAGTCCCGCGTAATCACGCTTGGCCTTCAACTCGGCGCGCTTGGCCGCGAATTTCTTGACCGTTGCCGCCTTGCGCTTGTTGCGCTCCAACCATGCTGTCTTTGCCATAAAATTCCTTCTTATTTTTCTGCAAACGGGAAACCCATTTCCTTCAACAGATCCAACGCCTGAGAATCACTCGTCGCGCTCGTGACAATCGTCACATCCATGCCCTGCTGCCGCTTGATCTTGTCCAGTTCGATCTCGGGGAAAATGGTCTGGTCGGCGATGCCGAACGTGTAGTTGCCACGCCCGTCGAACTTGCGCGGCGACAATCCGCGAAAGTCGCGGATGCGCGGCAGCGTCACGGCAACGAGGCGGTCGAAGAATTCATACATCGCATCCTTGCGCAACGTGACACGACAGCCGATGGGCTGACCTTCGCGAAGCTTGAAGTTGGCAATCGCGTGGCGGGATTTGCTGATGGCCGGTTTGCGACCCGTGATGAGACTGAGATCCTTGGCCGCGTCTTCCACCGCTCCTTTTTCCAGCGACGCGCTGACGCCCATGTTCACAACGATCTTTTCGATGCGGGGAATCTGGTGGACGTTGGCGTACTTGTGCTTCGCCTTGAGGGCGGGCACAACCTCGTTGACATACTTGCCGTAAAGTCTTGCTTTCATTCGTTCCAAATGCCGCGGATTTTGCCGAGGCAACATTCCAGTTTGACCGCGCGTCCGAACCCGCAGCGCGGGCCGTTTTCAGACGAACGGGACGCGGATAATACCAGTCGCGACCCGCTCCGCAATATGTTTTTGGAAGATTTTTTGGGCAGGATTGGCCACAAAACACATCTTTCGCGAGGCTCGCGCGACAAAACGGCGAACCGACGCTATAGTCCGTCCGGGATGCAGCCGATAAACCAGCAAGGCCGGACGCCATGCAACGGATGAAAGTCATCCAACCCAATTGCCGCGTGCAGTTTGCCGCGGAGGACATCGAATTCATCGTCAGCACACTCGGCTCGCGCCTGGGCGACACCGAATGCCTCGTCAAACTTCTCGCCGACGAAGACACCCGCGACCAGATACTCGACGACCCCGCCCTGCTCCACTCCCTCCTCGAACGCGGCGGATGCCTGCGCGTCTCCACGCATTTCTATTTTTATATCCTCGTGCGAAATGTCTTTCGCCGCTCAGACATCAAGGATCGCGCCGTGGCCGATTACGTGGCAGAGGTGCTGGCGGAATTTGCCCGCACTGAACAAATGCGCTGTGTCGTCCCCGGCCAGCCGAACGTGCTGGATTATTTTTTTGAGATGCTCGCCGCGCTCCAGACCGCCGATGACCGCACCAGTTTTCAAATCCGGGTTCACATCGGTAATCACTCACTATTTCTCTCGGGTGTGTTTCACGAGCGTATCCGCTTTCGGGCGGAGAAAAAGGGATTCCCGGATTTGAAGTACTACGAGGCACTGGGCCGCACGCAGTATCGCGCCGCAAGCGACCACCGGCTCGCACAACGTTACGAACTCACGGAAATCCTTTGCACGCTCTCGGAACGATTCGACACCACGCGAAAGGCGCTCAATGAAATCTCAGACCGGCTGTTCTCACTGGGTGATGGAAGCGAAAAACTGGAGCGGTTGCTCATCACAAAGCCAACGCATTAGGAGCGCCGGTCTCCCGACCCGGCGTGTCGCAGATACTCGCTCCAAAGCAACCGGACAACACTAGACTCATTTGTGGCGTGTGAACCGTTCTATGCAACCTCCCGGCAAGTAATGGATACCAACGCGCCGGGTCAGGAGACCGGCGCTCCACTTCAATCGAGCATTCCCGCCCGCTCAATCGCCGCTCGCGACTTAGCCGGCTCTGTCTGCAAAATCACCTGCCAGCCACGCGCCGCTCCTGCGTCAATGTTCTCCTGCCGGTCGTCGAGATAAATGATTTCAGCGCCACGCTTGCCGGACAATTTTTCCAGCGCCTCATAAATCTTTGCCGCCGGTTTCATCGCGCCGACTTCGTAACTGAAGATGTAACCGTCAAAGTTCGCGAAGAACGGAAATGCGCTGCGGATGTGTTCAATCGCCATGTCGTTCGTATTGGAAAAAATATAAGTCGGAATCCCCTTGCTTCGTAATGCCGCGTGCAACGCCGTCATCTCCGGCATCTCGGTGAAGATGTCGCCGAAGAACGAAGCGAATTCGCCAAGACTGCCGCTGTAGCCCGCAACGCGCCGGACTTCATCGTAGAATTCCTGCCGCGTCATCAGCCCGGTTTCGTAGCGATAGAGCAGCGGCGAGTGATCGAGGAATTTTTGGATCTCGGCAGGCGACGTTTTGGACTTCGCAGCGAGGCGGCGGCCGGCAATCGAATAATCAAAGTCCACAAGGACTTTGCCGAGATCGAAAACGACGATGGACGGTTTCATCAAATAATCCGAATTCAAATGTTCTGCTTCCGGTTGCCGCGCACTGCGCCGGAAATGTCCGTCACCAAACGATCCGGCTTCACCGTTTCTGGGTATTGATTTGCCCGGGCCCGCTTCGGCAGGATTTTCATTTTAGGAGAAACACCATGTTATACACACTGGGCAAGGTCTTTTTTCCAATGATGATTCATCAGGAAAAGAAGCTCAGAGCACGGATGCGGGTGTTGGCTGTCGTTTGCGGTGTCATTCTGGTCACGGGGACGGTTGTCTTGATGTGCAGGTTGAACAAATCCCGGTTGAAATGGAATCCGACCGCGAAGCCCTTGCCCGGCGAGGTCGCAAAGCCCGCGCGCTGAGTTGTCTGAAAACTTCCGATGAACCGGCATCGCGCCGCCAGGACGACGCGGCGTCATTGCATTTCCCTTCGACCTTCGAGCGCCCGGCTCAAGGTGAGTTCATCGGCATATTCCAATCCGCTTCCGGCGGGGAGGCCGTAAGCGATGCGGGAAATCTTCAGGCCGGAACGCGCCAAACGCTTCGCGAGATAATTGCTCGTCGCGTCGCCTTCCACGTCCGTGCCCAGCGCGATGACAACTTCTTTGATTGGCTCGGTGGTCAGGCGTTTTTCCAGTTCTGCAATTCGCAAATCCTCCGGCTCAACGCCATCCAACGGGGAAATTTTGCCACCGAGAACGTGAAACTTGCCGCGATACGTGCCGGACTTCTCAATGCTGAGAATGTCCACCACGCGTTCCACCACGCAGATCAAAGAACCGTCGCGTCGCGCATCCGCGCAAATAACGCAGGGCGACTTTTCCGTCAACGCCCCGCAGGTTTCGCAGAATTGAATCCTCTCCCTCGCGGCGACGATGACATCCGCCAGACTTTTTACGACACCAGACTCCGTCTGCACCAGATGCAATGCGATACGCTCCGCCGAACGTGGCCCGACTCCGGGCAGCTTGGCGAGCGCGGCAATCAAAGTGGTGATGGAATCGGGAAGCATCGTTTTTTCAGTTGTAGGAGACGACGTGAGGAGTCTCTGTTTAATTTGAGACTCGTTACCTCGTCTCCTACGAACCTAGCTCACCCAAATCCCGGCATGTTGAAACCCGCCGTGGCTTTGCCCATCTCGGCATTCGAGACTTCCTTGGCCTGGGCCAGCGCCTGATTGACGGCGGTGAGAATCATGTCCTCCACCACCTGCGCGTC
>CAZFNB010000287.1:0-4369 GCA_964520235.1 uncultured Bifidobacterium sp.
ATATGGAGCTTTTGTATGGTGTCAATCCAACTTATTCTCTCTCTATCGATGGGGATGTAGATGGGGCAGGCGATACGCTCTTACATTTCGCAGTGAAAAGTGAATCGATAGGGTTGCTAAAGTGGTTGCTGACAAAAAAGGTTGTGTTTGAGCAGAGGAATAGGGACGGATTGAGTGCGATCGATTGTGTGTTCCATGTGAAGAAAGAGAAGACGGCAATTTGCTCAACAACAAAACCTTCTTCAAGAAGACGGGACGCTATCCGACTGTGCCGACCGTCTATCAACTGGATGACGCCGTCGCGCAGTCATTCCAGATCAAGGTGAACAAATCCGCGTATTCAAGCCGCTGGCCGACCATTGCGGCCAAGACGAATGAATTCAACTCGCTGTTCCCGCAGGAATACACCGGCGACCTCTACGCCGGACGACACGAGAACGGCTGGGTGATTTACAATCCCTACAAAACAGGACAGGTGGCCAGTAACTCCATTCCATTCAAATACAACACGAGCGACCACGTCGAATTGACCTTCTCGCAATACACATCGGGTGTGATGAAGGAAACCGCCACGAACCTGACGTTCTATCTGGCCAACTACGACAACGTGCTCAACACCGGGCTGAAGACGGACACCATCAAGATTTACGGCAGTTCGGCAGAACCGACGTACTCCTACGCCGACCGGGGCAGTCATCAAGCCAGTGTTCTGAGCAAGAACTGGTCGGGCGGAGTTTTCACGCTGACGGTTCAGCACAATGGCCCGCTCGACATCACCGTGAATTGCGCCGGTACCGTGACAGGACGTTTGACGAATTACACTCCAGCCGTCGTGACACAACCGGCGCAACCGTTGATCTACACTGGGCCGCTTCAGTTCGAGGCCGAGCACTTTGATTACAAGAGCATCGCCAGTGTGGTGACCAGCGGTTGGGACAAGCCGGTGCGGAATTATCGTGGCCAGGGATACGTGCAATTCGGCACCAGCGCCTCCGCTGGCCTGCGGGATTCCGTCAACGCCCGCAAGTCCGGCACGTATCGTCTGGAAACGCGCTACGCTGTCACCAGTGCGAACGTGAACACGATTGATCTGTATGTGAACGGAATCAAGGTAGCTACCCCCGCGTTTACTCAAACCGCGACGTTGAGTGATTGGGCCATTGTTAAAACCAACATCACCTTGAACGCGGGCGGCAACACCATCGAGTTCCGGGCGAACGGTGTCGCACCCGCCTCCGTTCATTTTGACGGCATCGTCGTTGTGCCAACGGCGTATGCGGATGGAATCGTCATCCAGGAAAACCAGTCGGGCTTTGATCGTGTGGACGGCACGATTGATAGCAATTTTTCCGGCTATACTGGCGACGGATTTGCAAATGCGGCGGAGACCAACGGCGCGAGCATTTTCTGGAACACCTATTTTGATTCCTCGGTGGTGAAGTCGTTCACGTTCCGCTACGCAAGCACCAACGACCGGACCGCGAACTTGATCGTCAACGGCGTGAATGTGGCGTCCGAGATTCTGTTTCCGTCCACCGGTTCATTCTCCACATGGGACTTTGTCACGGTCAATGCCTATGCCGTGCCGGGAGCGGCTGAAGTGAGGTTGCAAGCCGCCACCGCAGCCGGGTTGCCGCATGTTGATTACATGGAATTGATCGGTGGCGGCGCGGAGAACGCCGCGCCCGCGCTTACGGCCATCAGTAACCGAATCATTGGTGTAGGCCAGACGCTCACCGTCACCAACTCCGCGAGCGATCCGGATGTGCCGGCGCAAACGTTCGTGTTCAGTCTGCTTGCCGCCCCGAACAACGCGACGCTCAACACCAACAGCGGCGTTCTCTCCTGGCGACCGCTCGTGACGCACGCGAACACCACAAACAGCTTCATCGTCCGCGTCGCTGACAACGGCACGCCGAGTCTGAGCGCGACGCAGAACTTCGTTGTGACCGTCACGAATCTGGCGAAGCCGCAGATCACGACGACGGGCAGCGGGAACCAGTTGGTTCTACAAGTGAGCGGCGCGAGCGGGCCGGATTATCAGATTCAGTCCTCGACGAATCTCATCAACTGGAGCGCGGTGTTCACGACCAATTCGCCAACGATGCCGTTCATTTGGACGAACGCCGCCACTGCCTTGCCGCAAAACTTTTTCCGCATTCAAGCCGGGCCGCCCCTTCCTTAAACCGCAACCAAGATTGAAACAATCCCATCAAACATGAAATTCAAACTCGCCGTTCTGACCTTGAGCGCCGCGCTCTTCCACCAACTGGGCGCCGCGCAAACCAATGAACCTGTCAAAGAGGCCGTCAATGACTGGAAGCCTTCCACGCTGAATCAGTCCGGCAAAAAGTATCCGATGGTGAACTCGGAGGGACGTGTGCGGGCGCGGTTGGTGGCGCCGCAGGCGCAGAGCGTGTTGCTGGACATCGGCGGGAAAAAATATCCGCTGACCAAGGGCGAGGATAACGTGTGGACGGGAGATTCGGCACCGCAGGACGAAGGGTTTCATTACTACCAGCTCGTGGTGGACAGCGCGTTTGTTCCCGATCCGGGCAGTCTCTATTTCTACGGTGCGAGCCGCTGGGGCAGCGGCGTGGAAGTGCCGGCCAAGGACGAGGAGTTTTACGCGCTCAAGAATGTTCCGCATGGGCAACTGCGCCAGACGCTCTATTTCTCCCAGTCGGCCAATTCCGTATTGCGCTGTTTCGTTTACACACCGCCGGATTACGAGAAAGACCCGGCGAAGCGTTATCCGGTGTTGTATCTGCAACACGGTGGCGGCGAGGACGAAACCGGCTGGGGACAACAGGGCCACACCGGCCTCATCATGGATAACCTCATCGCTGCTGGCAAAGCGCGACCTTTCATCATCGTGATGGCGAACAGCTATGTTCCCGGCACTGATTTTGGCTTTGGCCCGGGCAACACGAATCAGCCGCCCGTGACGAACAGTCCTTATTCGCGCGCCATCACCGGTCCGGGTGGACGCTCTTACAACCCTGTGGCGTTTGCGAGAATGCTCATCGAGGATTTGATTCCGTATGTGGACGCGAACTTCCGCACACTTGCGGATCAGCCGCATCGTGCGATGGCGGGACTTTCGATGGGCGGAATGCAGACGCGCGCCATTGCCCTCGCCAACCTCGACAAGTTTTCGCACCTCGGAATCTTCAGCGGCGGCAGTTTTGCGCCGACGGACCTCCCTGATCTCGAAGCCTTCAAGCAGAAGAACAAAGTCGCCTTCTTCAGCTATGGCAGTCGCGAAGAGCGCGGGGCCACGGCGGCTAAGGCTCATGCGGAGACATTGAAAGCAGCCGGCATCAACAGTCATTACTACGAATCGCCATTGACCGGTCACGAATGGCAGTCGTGGCGGCGGAGTCTGTATCAGTTTGCGCCGTTGCTGTTTCATGATTGAAATGAACGGCGATTTGATTGGCTGAAGAAATTGGCTGATACACGACAACGAATTCCTCCCAATTGACAACACTATGAAAACCGCAAAACTACTCTTGGCCCTCGCACTTCTGCCGTTATCCGTCTTCGGAGCGGATGTCACTGGCGTCTGGAAATCCGAGTTCGACTCGCAGATCGGCCGGCAGAAATACACCTTCACGTTTAAGCAGGACGGCGCGAGCCTGACCGGGAAAGCCAATGCGGAAATCGGCGAGCAGAAGCGTGAGGCCGAGTTGAAGGAAGGCAAAGTGGACGGCGAGAAAGTTTCGTTTGTCGAAATGCTGAATTTTCAGGAGAACGAGATTCGCATCGCCTACACCGGCAAGGTTTCGACCGATGGCAATGAAATCAAATTCACGCGCGAAGTGGGTGATTTCGCCAAGGAGGAAATCGTGGCCAGGCGCGAAGCGGGTGCGGCCACTGCGACTGCGACTGCTGCAAAGACAATTCGTATCAAGGCGGGACGCACCACGCCCTTCACCGATGCGAACGGCAACGTCTGGTCGCCGGAGCAAGGCTTCGAGGGCGGCTCGACGGTGGAGCATGATGCCACGCTGGCCATCGCCAACACCAAATCGCCGGGCCTGTTCCAGAGCGAACACTATTCGATGGATTCGTTTTCCTGCCCGGTGACCAACGGCAAGTATGTCGCGCGACTCTACTTTGCAGAAACCTACGAGGGCATTGCGGCTCCCGGCGAGCGCGTGTTCTCCTTCAATGTTCATGGACGCGAGTTCAAGGATTTCGACATCTGGGTGAAGGCCGGTGGTCCGTACCGCGCGTACGTCGAGAGCGTTCCGGTGGAGGTTACCAATGGGACGTTCCGCGTTACCTTCACCAGCAAGGTTGAGAATCCGGCGATCAACGCCATCGAACTCATTCCGCAATCCGTGGCAGAGACCGATGGTGG
>CAZFNB010000288.1:0-4356 GCA_964520235.1 uncultured Bifidobacterium sp.
GTCGCTGCTTGATTTGAGCGGGGTCGACTTCAAGCGCGCGAATCTCGCCGGCGCCAACCTGCTGGGAGACGATCTCTCGGGAGCCAACCTCGCGGGGGTCAAGCTGGCGGGTTCCAAGCTCGATCGCACGTCATTGGCGCGGGCGAATTTCAATGGAGCGGACCTCTCCCGAGCCACGCTGTTCGACGCGGTCGGGTCGCTGACCTTTGAGGCGCCCGCCGCGAATGCGCCGCCACAGATCAACGCCACAAGCCATTCGCGGGACATCGTCCGCGTCTGCCGGTAGAGTTTGAAAAAGTAGGACGCGCCGGCGATGGCGAGAAGCAGGAACAAAACCTTGGCGCTTGTTTCGCCGTAGAAGCGGGAGACATGCCCGGTGACTGAAAAGAGCCACAACGCTGCAAACGCAATCGTACCCAACAGCACAAGATCGCGAAACAATTCGTTGCTGCCCATTTTGGAAATGATGGCGATCCAAATCCAGCCGGCTGCCGAGGCGATGCCGATGACGTTGAACACAAAAAAGACGGTCGGGTTGCCCGTGAGGGTGGTGAAAAATCCAAGCGCGCCCGCGATCAGGCCCGCTCCGTAACAAATCGTGTTCCAGAACAACAACTGCCGGGCAAGTTTGCGCTCCACGGCGAGCACCCACGCTTCCATGCCAAGCGCGATGACCAGCAGCGACTGGTGATTGCAGATGCAGATGCCGTAGGCGAAGAATGCAAGGTAGAGGTAACGGTGCTGGTGTGGCGCGTAAGTCCACCGGATCAACCCCATCAACACGAACATCAACGAGAGCACGGTGGAGGAATACACTTCAACAATCACCGATTGGCTCCACATGTAGCCGTTGAAGCCGAGCAACATTCCCGCGACGATGCCGGCCACTGCGCAGATGGCGGATTCCCATTTGCCGCCGATTTCCTTCAGCCCGCCGATGCCTTCCATCATCATGCTGCTGCCTCGCGAGACGAGCATGGAGATCATTCCGCAGGAGAACGCTCCGGCAACCGCCCCACCCAGCGCCACACGCCAGGCAATGTTGCTGATGGGCAGCAGCGTCCACAGCCACGTGTAAATGGTCCAAACCGGATAGCCCGGCGGATGCGGAATGCCCGCGTAAAATGAGGCGACTGCCAGCTCTCCGGAGTCTTCCAAGGTCAGGTTCGGTGCCAGCGTGTAATAGTAGCCGATCATCACCAGAACCGTGCTTACCGCGAACGCGACCCAGTCCACACGCCGGAACAACGGGGGTGTTTTTCCGGTCAAGGAAGGTTCGGTGGTCTTTGCGACTTGGGCTGCGGCAGTTGGAGCGTCGGCGGATGGTGCCGGCGACGGCTTCGATTTGTCGTTGCTCATCTGTTAATTCGTTCCCTTTGGATAGCTCAGAGAGTCCATACTAGACGTGAAACCCAAGGGGGTTGTCCATCCAAAAGTATCAAGCCTGTTGGCCATTGGCTGGTAACTGCCGGAGAGATAAGCCGCATAGCTCTGGTTGCTCAACGCCGCCGGAATCATCGCGCTATCCCGCGGCGTGCGGACCAATGCCATGTCTGGCGACTGGCTCACCGTAAGCAACGTCATCAACAGGCAGATCGTGGACGGTACGAGCCAGGCGAGCAGCTCGGAGCGGTAATAAACAGCGCGTTGCGGGAAGATGCGCCGTTCAAGCGCCTGTGACGGGTGGCGCGGCGTCCACGAACGCAACCGCGTCTCCAATTCGTTCATCTCGTTCATACGATTCTCCTTTCACACAGGCCCGGAGTTTTTCCAGGCCGTAACGGTAGCGTCCCGCCGCAGTGTTTGGCGGGACGCCAATCAGTTCCCCAATCTCCTCGAACGTAAATTGATGCCAGATTTTCAGCACCACCACCTCACGTTGCAATGCCGGCAGCTCTGCAAGGCAACGCATCGCGGCACGCTCGGCGGGTGATTCGCCGGGTGACCGCTCGAACCACCGGAGCGATTCCAGTTCCCGCGTGAGCCTGCGCCACAGCGAGCGATGGTGATTCAGTGCGCGATTGCGAAAACTGCGTACGCAATAATGCTCCGGCTGTTCAGGCGGCGACTCGCGCTGCAACAGTGTGAGGAAAGTTTCCTGCACCACATCCTCGGCTTCTGCGTGAGAAAGACCGAGCGCCCGGCCATAAAGAATCAGTTCGGCCGCTTTGGCGTGATACAGTCTTTCGCACCAGACCGGTGTATGCCCTGTGTTCACTCTCAACCGATAGACACCAGTGGCCGCAGATTTGTATAAACTTTTTTGAAGTTTTGGAGGGATGGAGCGTTGGTTTCCAGACTTCAGCCCTGTGGAATGGGGCGTGTATCCACCAGTTGCAGAGGCGGGGTGTCGTCTTGCGGGTGAGCAGCGGCCTATTTCAAGACCAGATCGTCCGAGGTCCACATCCTGCGGTCCGGTCCGGCGGATCGGATTTCCATTTGCGTGCGGGCCAGTTGATGGAAGAAGAATGGCGTGCCCCAGTTGTCCACGAGTTCGTTGCGCTCATTGATGCGCAAGCCGTCCTCGGGATTGACAAAAGTTGTCTGTCCGGGGTTGCTGCCATCAAGTGCGGCGGTGATTTCGCGGTTGTTGCCGACAGGATTGCCGCCGAAGCGCTGGCTGTATTGACGGAACATCGAGCGCACGTTCTCAAGAACAACAAGCGGTGTCAGACCCGGTCCTGGCTCCGGGCCTTCGGGTAAATCAGCGGTTGCGCCCAAGGACACAATTTTCGGCATCGGTGCCACTGCGGGGTTTTGTGACTGCCCGGCTCTCGTGTCCGTGGATTCAGCGGTCGTTTCTGTTGCCGGTGTTGTTGTGCCCGGCTGTGATGCAGCATGGGTTGCGGGCGTCGGAGTCTCAGGCGTGCTTGATCGCGCAGCAACCTTTGGGGTGCGCGGAAACAGCAGCCATGACACTGTGGTCGCAATCAGTGCGGCGATGAAGAGATAAAACCATTTCTTCATACGAAACCAAGATTCGATGCAGCAAACCGGTTCAAGTTCGGGAACACGGTGCTGAGGTTGCCGGAACTGACGCCAAACCACGATGCGAGCGTGGCGAAGTACTGGTCAATGGCTGTCGTCGGAATCCAGCGACCCGTGCTGGTGTCGTCCGGGCCGTTGATGGCGAGCGTCGGAAATTTCCCGTAAGTGCGGCGGCCATTGACCGCGCCGCCCATGATGAGGTGATGCGCACCCCAGCCGTGGTCGCTGCCCTCGCCGTTGCACGGGAACGTCCGGCCAAAGTCACTCGACGTGAACGTGGTGACGTTGTTGGACAGGCTGAGTTGTTCCATCGCGCGCTGGAACGCGTACATGCCCTGGCTCAGTTCCGCGAGCAGGTTCGCGTGTGAGCCGATGACCGTCTGACCTGGTCCAGGCGTCTGGCCCGAGTGGGTGTCGTAGCCGCCGACCTGGCAGAAGAAAATCTGTCGCTTCATGCCGAAACCACCATTGGCAACAGCACGACTGCCGGCTTCAATCAAACGGGCCACCATGCGGAGTTGTCCGGCAAGGTTTGAACCGAATGAATTTCCGCCTGTGGGCGAAGTGACTGTCGTTGGGAACGGCGTGAGCCAGTAATTTGCGGCGGAAGTGGCAGTGATGGCACTGTTGAGCAGTCCGCCGGTCTGGATGGCGTGTTCCCCCACGTCCGCGTAAGCCTGCACCTGGAGGTTTGGCGATGGCAGCGAAAGGATGTTGGTCAGGGCCTGCAACCGTGCGCCAGTGACGCTGGAGAGATTGATTGCGCCGGAACTGGTGACGGAATACTGAGAAACGATGTTGCCGACCTCGAATGTGTTGGCGCCTGCGAGTGTGACGCAGAGTGAAATGGGCGCGTTTGGCTGGACCGACGCCAGCAAATCCGCGCAACGCCCGCCCCAGCCGGTGAGCGGAGGACGGTCGGGAATCGAGGTCTGCCATTGCTCGACTTGATCCGAGTGCGAGAAAAGCTGCGGCGGTTTTGCGAGAATACCACTTTGGTACTGGGCACGGGTCAATGGTTGGATCAGCGTGCCGGTGTTGAACAGCACGGCGAGTTTGTTTTCATGGAAGAGCGTTGCCAGTTCGGGACAAGCGGGATGCAATCCATAGTCGTGCCCATCGTTGCTCAAGGACGAGAGTGGAATGGCCGTGAAGGGTGCGCCGGACATCGGGATGGCAAGAATGTCACTGCGGATGGCGGCGTAGTCCGCGTACTCGGTCGGGTTGATCGGGATGATCAGGTTGTTGGAATCGTTTCCGCCCGCGAGGAAGATGCATACCAGCGCCTTGTAGTCCGTGATGGAACTTTGCGCCGCGGCGGAGTTGATGAAGCGGAGGTCGCCGATGACGGACGTGAGCGCGCCCGTG
>CAZFNB010000289.1:0-4348 GCA_964520235.1 uncultured Bifidobacterium sp.
CAGCCAGCACGTGCGTGGTGTCGGTGATCTCGCGGTTCGTCGAAACCATGCGTGTGCCCGTGCAGACGATGCGACGCGGGAACTCGGGATTTCCCGTGGCGAGCATCAACGGATAAAAACGGTGACTGAGCAAATTGCCAAGGATGCCGGAGTTGTAGGCGTAGTATTTGTGCCATGAGAAATAGTGGTGCGGATTCCACGGGATCTTGGGCGCCTTGCCGAGCCAGCGTTCCCAATCGAGATTCGACGGGTTGGCGCTTTCATCAACCGGGAATTCCCATTCGTCGTTTTTCTTGTTGTTGCGGCAGTAGGAGCCTTGAGCCCAGACGAGCGGGCCGAGTTTGCCTTCCTTCACCCACTTCGCCACCTGATGCACCATCGGGTCTGCGGTGTATTGCGAGCCGCACTGGTAAACTTTCTTCGTGCTTTTGACCTTGTCATAAACCGCCCAACCCTCGGCGGCGTAGCGCGTCATCGGCTTCTCGCAATAGACGTGTTTCCCGGCGTCCAATGCGTCGAGCGACACGTCGCCGTGCCAGTTGTCCACGGTGGTGACGAGCACTGCATCGAGGTCTTTTCGTTCAAGAAGCTTGCGGTGATCTCGATACGCGGCGGTGTCGGCGACCCCGGTGAATTTTTTGGCGCCGTCGAGATTTTTCTGCCAGACATCGCACACAGCCGCCACGGCGATGTTTTGATCTGCGGCCTCCTTCTGGAAAATCTTCAGATGCTCAGTGCCTTGTTTGCCGCAGCCGACGACGCCGACGACGATACGGCTGTTCGCGCCGGTCACATTTGCCGACGGCGGCTGCGACTGGCCATAGACCGGTGTCTTGAGGAGTGGGGCGGTGGAAGCGGCGGCGGCGAACGTGGCGGCTTTCCTGATGAACGAGCGGCGTGTCTCGCCGCTGGCGGAATTGTCTTTGAGGCTCATGCGATCAGCTGGGTTTGAAACGGGCACAGCCGCAGACTGACAAAACTCCCGGCTCAAGCCAAGAAGTCAGTTTGTGATTTTTGTTCAGTCTCATGCGCCGGCCCGGTGTCTGTTCCGACGAGTTCAAACTGCTGTTATTCAGAGCGCGACGCGGCGGGGCTTCAATCCTCCAGTTCCAGCGCGCGCCACAGATACCACGAAGCCACGCTGCGATGTGGCCGCCAACGCTCGGCGTGGGACAGCATTCGTTGTGCGTCGGGGAGTTTTCGCAGGTTGTAAACTTTCGCGAAGCCGCTGCGCACACCGTAGTCCGTCACCGGCAGAACGTCCGTCCGGCCCAGCGTGAAGATGAGAAGCATTTCCACCGTCCATGGCCCGACGCCGCGCACGACAGTGAGTCGTTCGATGATTTCCGCATCCGTGAGCCGGGCGAGCACGCGGCGCGTGGGCACGATGCCTTCGAGTGTTTTGGCGGCGATGTCCTTGATGGCGGCGGTTTTTGCACGGGACAACCCGGCGGAGCGGAGTTTGTCCTCTGGCATCGCCAGAATCTGTTCCGGCTCGGGAAACCGGTTGCCGGGAAACAGCGCGATGACGCGGCGCAGGATGGTTTCGGCGGCGGTGCCGTTGAGTTGTTGATACGCGATGGCGCGTGTGAGTGCTTCGTAAGGACTGACGCGGGCGCGGGGTTTGAGCCGGCACGGGCCGACGCGCTTGATGACACGGGCCAGTTTTTTGTCGGCGCGGAGCAGGTGTTGGACGGCGGCACTGTTCACAGGCTCGAGAGCGTCTTCATGGTTTCGACGCGGCGGATGAACCACTTTCGATCAATCTTCTCGAAATACATTTTGAGTTCCTGCACCACGTAATTCGCGTCGGACGGGATCGTGGCGCGCAGGGTGACTTCCACGATGGCGGTGCGTTTGTCCGCCGAGATGGAGATGTTGGGGTCGAGCAATTCGATCTTGAACGAGTTGCCAACGGTGGTTCTGGCGCCGAGCAGCAGACGCATGATTTCGTCGCGCTCGTAAGTGGCGCGCTCGGTGCGTTCGGGCCATTCGATCTCAAAATAGGCGTTGGTGGTGAAACAGTTCGCGAGCCGCCACGCGCGGGCGGTGACAGTGATGTTGCCCTCGCCGGGGGCGATGGTGGCGTTGCGGGTGATCTCGGCGAGCCGTCGGCGGATGGCCTTTTCCGGCCCGGGAAAGAATGTGTTCCAAATCCAGAAGGCAACGACGGCGACGACCGTGGCAAGCAGGATGCGGCGGAACCATTTCATAGGATCACCTTGCCCACGATCTTCGCGCGGCGGACGATGCCTTTGGTATGGTTTTCCTCCGGCATCGCGCGGTTGTCGCCGACCACGTAATATTCGTCCGGGCCAAGGACGGGTTGTTCGGGGGCAAAACTCCAGCGGCACGGGCGGCGCAGGTAGGGTTCTTCGAGCGGCTTGTCATTGATGTAAAGTTTGCCTTCGATGAACTCCACCTTTTCACCGGGCAACGCCACGATGCGTTTCATGAGCATGATGCTTTCGCCGGTGAAGCGGATGGCAACGACATCGTAACGCCGTGGTTCATGGCGCAGGTAGGCGAGGCGGTTCAGGAATTTGATGCTCCTTTCCTGGCAGGTCGGCGACATGCTCGGGCCTTCCACGCGCATCGGACGGATGATGAATTTCCACGTCACGAAAACGGTGATGATCAGAACGACGATCCGAACGAGCGTCCACTGCGGGCTGCGGCCAAAAACAATCACCCGCGTCCACCATCGCCAGTCTCTATTAGCCGTGTCGTTTCCCATTTTCCGGCGCGACAATACGCTTCGTCGTGCCGAGGACGGAATTTTGTCCGAGCGGACAGCGGGCGCAAGCGCAGAGTCGCGTGTCGGGTATGGAAACGGCAAAAATCGGACGGGGGGCGGTCAGAGGTTGTCGTAGTAACTGTCGTCGTCCGCATCGTCTATCTTGATGACCTCGCTGAAATCCTTGCCGCTGGATTTCAGGATGCGGGCCACCTGCGGGGATACCCAGCGCTTGGCCTTGCCGTCCTTGGGCGCAGGTTTGATGCGGTAGTAGCCCGCGGGGTCGGTTTCCAGAATCCGCTTTTCGGCCATGCGGACGAGCACCGGCTTGGCCCAGTCCGGCTCCTCCTCGTAACGCTTTTTTCCACCTGCCCGCCGACAGATTTCATGAGGGGAAACGAACTGATTCTTCCATCCTTTGAGGTAATAGAAGATGTCGCGTTCGTCGGAATCCATCATACGTTCAGAGTGCGCCTGCGCCCGAAACGTAGCAGGATTCGTCCCGGAATCGAGCCGGAAAACCGCCCTTATGCATCGCCGCGGTGGTTGCGACGGATTTTTGTGGCTTTTGTGCCTGCGTCTGCTAATCCACTCTCAAACGCAGACACCATGAAAACAAAACTGACATTCCTGTTTGGGGCGATCCTTGGCCTGTCATTGTCCACCGTTTCAGCGCAACCCGGCATGGGCGGCCCGCCTCCATGTCCGGAGTTTGGCACGGCCATGGCAAGACTTCTCGGTGAGCACAAGACATTCTCGGCCAACCTTGAATTTCAGGTGAAGGAGAAATCAGGTGAGATGACCATCATGCCTGGCAAGCTTGCTTATCTCGAAGGCAAGTCTCACTTCGCCGTGAACATGGCCGAAGTGAAGAGCCCGCAGTTGCCGGCGGGTGATCGGTCGCAATTGAAGGAAATGGGAATGGACAAGATGACTGTCATCTCGCGCCCGGACAAAAAGGTCTCATACTACGTTTACCCCTCGATGAACGCGTATTTCGAATCGCCGCTCAAAGAGGCCGCGCCGGCTCAAGTCTCGTCGGACTACAAACTGGAAGTCACTGAACTGGGCAAGGAGGTCATTGATGGTCACGAGTGCGTGAAGAACAAGGTGGTCGGCACCGACAAGGACGGAAAAAAGGAGGAGGCGACGGTCTGGAATGCGGGTGATCTCAAAAAATTCCCTCTCAGAATCGAGACGGTCGAAGACGGAAAACAGGTGGTGAAACTTTTCAAGGACGTGAAACTCACCAAGCCGGATGCTGCATTGTTTGATGCGCCCGCCGGCTCCACCAAGTACGACAGCATGATGGCGCTGATCCAGGGCGAAATGATGAAGCGCATGGGTGGCGGTGGTGGTTTTCCGTTGCCGGGCCGTTGACCGTTTCCACGTTTGCAGATTTTCAGGCCGGCGAATTGCCGGCCTTGTTCTTTTCGCAATTCAACCCGCGATTCCGTATCAAACTCCCGCCATGCCCGAACGGCTGCCTATTTACGAAATTGAAAACGACATCGTCGCCACGCTCAAGGCGACGAACCGACTCGTCTTGCAAGCGCCCACTGGCTCGGGCAAGTCCACCCAAGTCCCGCAGATGTTGCTCAAGCACGGACT
>CAZFNB010000290.1:0-4347 GCA_964520235.1 uncultured Bifidobacterium sp.
CCAAGCCCGCCATCACGCCCGCCGGAACGACGGCCAAAGCGACTGCCGCTGCTACTGGCCCGCTGGTCACGTTTTCAAAAAACAACAAGTCGTCGAAGATTCACGACGGGCAGACCGTGCTCGAACTCTCCGAAGAACTCGGCTTTGGAATCGAGAACTCCTGCCGCGTCGGCACCTGCGGCCTATGCAAGGTGAAAATGACTTCCGGCGAAGTCGAGATGGCCGTCGAAGATTCTCTCGATGCTGACGACAAAACCAACGGCATCATTCTCGCCTGCCAAGCCAAGCCGAAGGGCGACATAGCGGTGGAGGCGTAGCCATGAAAGAACGTGAACACATCGTTCTCACCGGCACCTTCAGTCTTTTGCTGCTGACCTGGCTTGGTTTCCTCGTCCACCGCTCGCCGAGCTTTGCAGGCAGCGGAGTCGGGATGATGTTCGGCATCGCGGCGGCGGTGCTCATGCTTATCCCGCTCGCGTATCCCATCGTCAAGCGTATCCCCTTTCTCCGTGACCGAATCACCCGACACGTTTCGTTGCAGACGTTGCTGACCGTGCATGTCTATTCGGGCACCTTCGGCCCTTTGCTCGCAATCATTCACACCGGCCACAAGTTTGACAGCCCGCTGGGAATTACGTTGGCGGCAGTGATGCTGCTCGTCGTCGTGAGCGGGTTTGCCGTTCGCTACCTGCTCACCTACGTCAACCAGGAGATTAAGGACAAGTTGCTCCTGCTCCAGACTGCCCGTGGCGATCTCGACAGTGCGTGGGGAGTGATGGAGAACACCCCGCCCGAAATGAGAGACCTTCCGAAAGCGCCTCTCCTCGCGGCGGGCTTGGCGTCGGTGGGGATTGAACTCTCATCCGGTGGCCCAGCCGGTGAGGTCACTCGTCTCGCTGAATCCGTCGCGGACTTGGAGTATGCCGTCCGCACGCACGAATTATTCAAACGCTGGTTCAGCCGCGCTCTGAAGCTGCACATCGTTCTCTCCCTGATTTTCTACGCGTTGCTTGGGCTGCATATCTGGGCGGAGATTCATTTTGGATTGAGGTGGTTGTCGTGAAACTTTGGCGAGCTTCATTCATCGCGCTGGCGCTGTTCGTGGTGTTGTTTGCGGGGTTTTATTTCCTGCGCGCTCATCCCGGAGGAGAACGCCTCGGCATCTTGAACAAGACGGCCTGGCGACGCATGGCCAGTCCCGGTGCGCTTTCCCAAGGCCATTCGTTTCTGGAACACAACTGCTCCGCGTGCCACACGCCCGTCAAAGGAGTTGAAGCCGCCAGTTGCATCGTCTGCCACGCGAACAACCAAGCGCTCTTGCAACGCCAGCCGTCGGCTTTCCATACTGACATCGGCGCGTGCGCTGACTGCCACGTCCAACATCAAGGGCGAATCGCGCGCACGACGAAAATGGATCACGTCGCCCTCGCGCGCATTGGCCTGCGACAACTCCAAAGCAATCCTGACCCCGAGACGGAAGACCGTTTGGCGTCCGCAACTTTCATGCGCTGGATCAACCAGCAAGACGGCAAAGAAAAATCCGAGCAAGGACGCGCAGACCTGACGCCGCAGGAGACGATTCTGAATTGCGCCAGTTGCCACGGGAACAAGGACCGGCACTTTGGATTATTCGGCCAGGACTGCGCACAGTGTCACGCGACCGCGAAATGGACCATTCCAGAATTCCGCCATCCCGCGCCCACATCCCAAGACTGCGCCCAATGTCACCAAGCACCGCCGAGCCATTACATGATGCACTTCAAAATGGTTTCGATGACGACCGCTGGCGTGGAGAAGGCCGAGGTGAACCAATGCTTCCTTTGTCATCAGACAACTTCGTGGAACGACATCAAAGGCGTCGGCTATTACAAACATCATTGAGGATGAACCAATCAAGAATAATTATGAAATCAACCTTCCCACCACTCACCCGGCGGCGCTTCATCCGTGCCTCCGCAGCACTCGGCTTGTTGGCGGGACTGCAACGCATCATGCCCGCTTACGCTTTTGAAAACGCCGGCCTGCCAGCAAGTCCAGTCGGAGATTCAGGGGCCAACGAAATAGACCTGATGATCCGCGAGGAACAATTGCAGTTCGGCAAACGGCGAGGCACCGCCATCACCATCAACGGAACTGTTCCGGGGCCGCTCGTGCGTCTGCGCGAAGGCAGCGACGCCATTCTTCGCGTCACGAATGGTCTCAAGGAAGACACTTCCATTCACTGGCACGGATTGCTTCTGCCGCCCGGCATGGACGGCGTGCCGGGCGTGAGCTTCGCGGGCATCAAAGCGGGAGAAACTTTCACCTACCGTTTCCCCGTCCGACAAAACGGCACCTACTGGTATCACAGCCACTCCGGGTTCCAGGAGCAGGAGGGCCACTACGGCCCGCTGATCATTGACTCGGCCAAGCCAGAGCCTTTCCACTATGACCGCGAACACGTCGTCGTGCTCTCGGATTGGACCTCCGAAGATCCCATGCGCATCCTGGCCAAGCTGAAGCGGCGGCCAAACTATTACAATTTGCAACGGCGCACGATGGGCACCTTCTTCAGGGACTTGGCGAAAAACGGATTCAAGCCCACGGTCACAGATCGATTGGAATGGGGCCGCATGCGCATGGATCCGTCCGACATCTCGGACATCACGGGCGCCACCTACACGTTTTTGATGAACGGTTTCGCGCCGGACTCGAACTGGACGGCGCTGTTTAAGCCGGGCGAGCGGGTGCGGCTGCGCTTCATCAACGCCGGAGCGGCAACTTATTTCGATCTGCGGATTCCCGGTCTTCAAATGACGGTCGTGTCGGTGGACGGCCAGCATGTGCAGCCGGTGACGGTGGATGAAATCCGCATCGCCATCGCCGAGACGTATGATGTCATCGTCGAGCCGAAAGAGGAACGCGCCTACACCATTTTTGCCGAGGCCATGGATCGCAGCGGATTTGCGCGCGGCACGCTCGCCACTGAAAAGGGTATGACCGCGCCACTCCCGCCGCGCCGAGAACGTGCGGTCGCCACTATGGCTGACATGGGCATGGGCGATATGGCCGGCATGAAAGGAATGGACGACATGAAGGGCATGAAAGGAATGAGGGGTGGTGCTGAAACCAACATGCCAGGCATGAAGATGCCCGCTGGCGACATGAAAGGAATGAGTCACGCGCAACCCGCAACCAAAGCCATGCCCGACATGCCGGGAATGAAAATGGACGCAGCGCCCATGAATGACTCCATGGCGAAGAACGCCCCCGTCAAGCACGGCCCCGACCATCACGGCCCGGGAAATTCCTCAGTCCCGATGGAGACGAAAAGCCGGTTGGATGAACCGGGCACCGGGTTGGCAGACACCGGGACACGCGTGCTGCTTTACAGCGACCTGCGGAGTCTCGAACCCGGCGAAGATTCCCGTCCGCCCGGCCGGGAAATCGAACTTCACATCACCGGCAACATGGAGCGCTACATGTGGGGTTTTGACGGCAAGAAATTTTCCGAGGCCGGGCCCATCAAGTTCTACTTCGGCGAACGGGTGCGCCTCACCCTGGTGAACGACACCATGATGAATCACCCCATTCATCTGCATGGAATGTTCATGGAACTCGACAACGGCGCAGGTCCGAACAAACCGCGCAAGCACACCGTCAACGTCAAGCCCGCCGAACGGCTGTCGCTGGACATCACTGCGGACGCGCTCGGCAATTGGGCGTTTCATTGTCACGTCCTTTACCACATGGAGATGGGAATGTTCCGCCTTGTGTCAGTCGTTGAACAAAAGGAAGGAGCGGCATCGTGAAACATTACCCTTACATCACTACAATTTTCGCCATCGCCGCTGTCAGCCTGTTTGGGCTATTCGCTCTTTCGATTCGAGCGTCGGCGCAGACAACTCCGGCGCATCACGGCGCGCACGATAAACCGACTTCAGAAAAAGCAGCCGCCATGACGAATGCTCCGGCCATGAATGAGCGCGTGGATGCTGAAACCCAATCTCCGCCGGGGACGATTGGAAAAAATTGGCCCAAGCCGGTCGAGGACAGTATGCGGTTCGGCTACCTGCTCGTTGACCAACTCGAATACCAGATGTGGAAGGGCGACGACACATTTCGCTGGGACGCCACGGGCTGGTATGGCGGTGACTACAACCGGCTTTGGCTCAAGACCGAGGGCGAGTGGCGAACCACGGGCGAACGTGGCGGCGAAGCAGAAATCCAAGCGCTTTACGGACGACTCATCGCGCCATTTTGGGATTTTCAGGTTGGCCTGCGCTACGACCAATTCTCCGGCGCAGGCTTTGACCGTTCACGCGGCTTCGCTGTCATCGGCCTCCAAGGACTGGCGCGTTACCGGTT
>CAZFNB010000291.1:0-4343 GCA_964520235.1 uncultured Bifidobacterium sp.
TGACGCCGTCACAATTGCGGCGGGCCGTGAGAATTGTCGGGGGTCGCGCGAGGACCGAGGCGAGCGGCGGCGTGGATTTAAGCACCGTGAGAGGCATTGCACGGACGGGCGTGGACTACATTTCCGTGGGCGCACTGACACATTCGGCGCGCGCGGTGGACATTGGATTGGATTTTTCAGGTTAGGCGTTCGTGTTCTAAAAATGTGAGCAAGAAGAGCGGCAAGATTGCAGAGCGGATCGCGGCGTTTCACGGCGGCGAACTGGATGCTCATTATCTTGGGTACTTTGACTGTTTCAACCGGCAGCTTTATTACGAGGCGCACGATGTCCTGGAGGAACTTTGGCTGGCGGACAAACACGGGCCTGACGGCGATTACTTCAAAGGTTTGATCCAGCTTGCCGGTGCGTTTGTGCATTTGCAAAAAAACCGTCTGCGCCCGTCGTCGGCGTTGTTCAAACTGGCGCGCAACAACCTCTCAAAATATCCGTCTCTACATTGGCGGCTGGATGTGGCGGGCGTTTTGCAGATGATCGAGCAATGGCTCGCATGGCTTGAGGCGGGTGACTTTAAGGAAAATCCGTTTCCAGGAAGGGGCGTGCCGGTTTTGAATCTGCCGGAGAGTTGAAATCAATGGCGCAAAGTGTTCATAATACGCACGCAGTTTAACAGGACATGGCAATCATCAAAACGAAGCTGTGGCTTGCCCAGCATCAACTTGGTCACAAGTCTCCGCAGAAACGGCTGGAGGCGGTGCAGAAACTCCGCGCATTGGCCGACTCTGATGCCGCCCGTGCCATCCTTGGCGCGCTCGAAGACACCGAACCGGCGGTGCGTATCGAGGCTGCATCGGCACTTGGTGATTTCAAAAATGTGGAGGTGACGCGCGCTCTCATCGGCGCATTGCGCGATCCATTCGAGCCTGTCCAGGAAGCGGCGGTGCAGGCGTTGAAAAAAATCGGCGATCACTCGGCCATCGAACCGCTTGTGGGCGTGTTGCAACGCGGCGGGCCGGGAGCGCAGTGGCACGCAGCCCAGGCACTCAAAACCATGAACTGGGCGCCGCGCAACACCGGCGAGCAGATTCCTTACTACGTGGCAACGGGAGATTTCCGACGCGTTGCAATGTTCGGTTCGGCGGCGGTCAACGCGCTGGCGGCGGTGTTGCGCGGTGGCAGCCCGGAGCGACGTGTGGCTGTCGCAGCTGTACTTGGCGAACTTGCCGACCCCTCAGTGCTCAAACCGATGATCAACGCTTTGAAAGATCCCGAACCGCGGGTTCGTTCTGCCGCCGCAGCAGGATTGTCCCGGTTGGGTAACAAGCAGGCCGGCCCGGACCTGGTGACGTTGCTGAAAGATCGGGATCGAAATGTTCGCGCATCGGCGGCATCGGCGTTGGGAAACATAGCCTATCCGGATGCGGTGGATGCGTTGTTGTCGCTTACGGGAGATCGCGACTGGGAGGTGCGTACGGCCGTGGCGTCCGCGTTGGGAAAAATCGGTGATCGCCGGGCGATGAACGGCGTGGCCGGGCAACTCAAGGATGGTGATGCCGAAGTGCGCGAAGCCGCCGCCGAAGCCCTGGGTCGCATAGGGGACGAAAGCGTGTTGGGGCAGCTCGTGCTGACGATGATGGATGAGGAAGTCGGCGTGCGTCAGGCGGCGGCGAGGTCGTTGACGATGCTTGACGCTTTCTGGGAGCGTTCTCCAAATGTGGTCGAATTGGTTCCCGAAATCCACGCGGCGACACGCCATCAAAGTCCAAGCGTCCAGTATGCGGCCTCGGGCTTGTTGCGCCGCATCACCGGACGGAGCGCATCAGAAATCCAGTCTGAAGTGACGATGTCTTCAGCGGAGCCAAAGACGGCGACACACGCAACGATTCTCATCCAACTGTTGCGGGATCAGGACGAGGACGTGCGCCTCGCTGCGGTGGAATCGTTGGGGCGCATCCGTTCAGCGGAGGGTTTGCGCGCATTGCAACTGGCCATGCGGGACACAAGCGAGTGGGTGCGCATCGCGGCGATGGAAGGCGTGGCCGCTCAACAATCATTGTAGCCGGCGGAATTTCTTTTGGCTTCTCATGTGACGACGCAACCGGCAATTTAACGCTCATGTATCGCGGGAAAAAAGTGGTGGTGGTCATGCCGGCCTACAATGCCGCCAGGACCTTGCGCAAGACCTATGACGAGGTGCGCGAGCAGAATCTGGTGGACTTGATCATCCTTGTGGACGACCGGAGTCGCGATGAGACCGTGGCTGTTGCGCGCGGGCTTGAAGGTGTGCTGGTTCATGTTCACGAGAAAAACACCGGTTACGGCGGCAACCAGAAGAGTTGTTACCGTCTCGCGCTTGAAGCCGGCGCGGACATCGTGGTGATGATCCATCCGGATTATCAATACACGCCAAAACTTTTGCCCGCGATGGTTTCGATGATCGGAAACGGCCTTCATCCATGTGTGCTGGGCAGCCGCATTCTTGGAGGTTACTCGTTGAAAGGCGGGATGCCGCTGTGGAAATACGTCGCAAACCGCTGGCTGACGTTCATGGAGAATGTTTTGATCGGAGCAAAACTTTCCGAGTATCACACCGGCTATCGCGCGTTCTCACGGGAGATTCTCGAACGATTGAACCTGGCGGGAAACTCGGACGATTTTGTTTTCGACAACCAGATGCTTGCACAGATCGTCTGGCACGGTTTCACCATCGGCGAGGTGAGCTGTCCAACCAAGTATTTTGCCGAGGCGTCTTCCATCAATTTCCGGCGCAGTGTCAAATATGGCTTCGGCTGTCTTTCAACGGGGCTTGCGTTCCGTTGCGCGAAGATGGGGCTGATCAAGCCTGCGCTCTTCGACGAGAAAGCAGCGCGTCAGGCAGTGGGATCGGGGCGTTGACCAGAAGAAAAAACGCGCCGACGATTTCGCCGGCGCGTCGCGACAGTCTTTTCAGAGACGGGCGTTTCAATAATTCTTCGCCACTTCCGTCCAGTTCACCACGTTCCAGAACGCCTTGAGATAATCGGCCCGCTTGTTCTGATATTTGAGGTAGTAGGCGTGTTCCCAGACATCCACGCCGAGAAGCGGCTTGCCTTCGCAACCGGCCACTGCCTTGCCCATCAGCGGATTGTCCTGATTCGCGGTGGAAACGATTTCAAGCTTTCCGCCGTTTGAAACAAGCCAGGCCCAGCCGCTGCCGAAGCGACCGATGCCCGCGGCTTCAAACTTGGCCTTGAAATCGTCGAAGCTGCCGAACGCGGCTTTGATGTCATCTGCGAGTTTGCCTGTGGGCGCACCGCCGGCGTTCGGCCCCATGATTTTCCAGAAGAAGCTGTGATTCCAATGACCGCCGCCGTTGTTTCGAACCGGGCCGCGGATCGCATCGGGCACGCTGCCGAGGTCTTTGATGATCTGTTCGAGGGACTTGGCTTCAAGCGCGGCGTTGCCGGTGATGGCTTTGTTGAGATTGTCCACGTACGCCTTGTGATGGCGACCGTGATGAATCTCCATCGTCATCGCGTCAATGTGCGGTTCAAGCGCGGCTTTGTCGTAAGGGAGTGCAGGTAGTTCGTGTGGCATAATTTTACTTTCGTTGTTGTTCCATGTGCAACTTCTGATGCGACTCTAGCAAGAAGCGGGAAAATTCCAAGCGCCAAGAAATATCATGACGTGAACCGGCTCGTTATCAGCACCGGTCACCACAACCTCCGAAATCCCGGATTCACACAGCCGCTGCAAGTTTCTGGCGCGTGATCAGGCTAGGCTGGAGGTGAAGGTTGTGTTCCCGTCGCGCTTGTGGATGCGTTTTGTGCCGCAATAGCGATGTCCAGCGTTTCGTTTTTCGTGTGCGACTCGTCTTCTTCCTGCTCAACGCGGCGACCGACAACGGGCGTCTCGATGCTCATTGGCGTCGTGCCGGTCTCGGTTACAGGCTCGTTGGCCTTGTGGAATTTCACGCTCACGATCTTGCTGACGCCGTGTTCTTCCATCGTCACACCGTAAAGCACGTCCGCCATGCCGATGGTGCGTTTGTTGTGCGTGATGATGATGAACTGTGAGTGGTTGATGAACCGTTGCAGCACGCGGATGAAGCGGTTGATGTTCGATTCGTCCAGCGGCGCGTCCAATTCGTCCAAAACACAGAACGGACTCGGCTTCACCTGATAGATCGAAAAGAGCAGGGAGACGGCGGTCATAGTCTGCTCGCCGCCAGAGAGCAGCGAGATGGTCTGGAGTTGTTTGCCGGGCGGCTTGGCTACGATATCAATGCCGGATTCCAGCACGTCATTTTCGTCCGTGAGAATCAAATCCGCTTTGCCGCCGCCGAAGACTTCGGTGAACATCAGCC
>CAZFNB010000292.1:0-4341 GCA_964520235.1 uncultured Bifidobacterium sp.
GTGGACGACGGTCGCCTGGCCCACGTGGTGTGGGGCCATCACGACGCCGTTCTCAAAATCCCAGGTCATGCGGGTCATCACCTTTTCCGTCGCCGCCTCCGCCGCCGCAACCGACTTGGTGTATTGGATGGAGCGGTAGGTTTGCCGGGTGGTGCTTGCCGACCACCCCATCGCGCCCGCGAGCACAGCGAGAGCGACGCCGGTCATGATCATCGTCAAAACCATCGCGCTGCCCGCGCGGGCTGAGATGGCGGGTGTAAAACAGGTTTTCATGTTCATTCCAATGCGCGACGGGTCATTGCCGTTTCCAGTTTGTAATAGTCCGCAACCTGCATGAACCGTTGCGGCTGGTAGAATTCAAGGTTCAGATGAAATACGCGGTTTCCGGCACTGTTGGTCGTCACGTTGCCCAGATGATTTTGCGCCCGGAAGACGATGCTGTTGGTGATGCACTCTGCGAGAATCACGGTGTTGCTCAACGCGCCGGTCGTGCGCCGGAAGGTTTTGTCCGATGGATTGACGAAGTAGATGATGAAGTTCGCCGTGTTGGTGGTCGGATAAATCAGCAAACCCGCCCCCTGCTGTTGCTCCCCGTCCAGCAATGCCACGAACGCCCCGTTCTTGACGTTGCCCACCCACGCGCTTTTGCACGTGCGGATTTCGTTCGCCATCGTCCCCATCATCTTTCGCGCGTCGTCGGTTGCATTGAGCGTCGTTTCAGTGATGCGAAACATCGTCAGTCCATAAAGGTGAGAGAAGACAACCCCGCCCACAAGCAACGTGAAAACAGTGATGGCAACCAGCAGTTCCGGCAGCGTGAAACCCCGGATCGTCTTCCGGTGGCGGCAGGGGAAAATTCGATTGTGCGAAGACAGATTCATTGATCAGGAGAGCGGCAGGTTTCGAGCGAGTTCACGATTTTCGCTCCCTGAAACGTCCACGTGCAATCCACACGTATGCGTTTCAACGGAGGCGAGGACGAAATCTGCGCGATGGTTGTCTGAATCGTTGCCGTGGCCGTCGCCTTGCCCGATCCGGACAAGTCCAGCGTGACCGTCTTGTCAGGAAAATTCGTCGCCACCAGCAGATCCACCTGCGGCCAGCTTGAAGTATCCCACTTGGCACTCCGTGTTTCCTCCAAACGCTCCATCGCCCGCGCATTTGCGGCCAGGGACAACGCTGCTCTTTGCGCCGAGTGTGTACAGTAGTTGTATCCGTTGACGATTCCGACCACGGCCAGCCCGGTGATCAACAACGCCACCACCACTTCGATCAGCGTCATTCCAGACCGGCTCCGCGATGTAACGCAACGGCAATGCTTGTTTGAACAACTCGTCTTCATCGGACTTTGGCTTGTTTCGCGGGCGGACGCGCTCCGCTTCGATGCGAAAACCTTCGTCAATACAGCATGTTTCCAGCCGTCCCTTGGAAATCATCCCAAGGAAACCAAATCAACTGGCGGGAAAAGATTCACACCCGCGGCCACAAAGCCCTGATGCGGTCACAGATTGGACACGCCGTCCAGTTTTGTTGCAAATGTCGCGGCAATGATGGCGGAACAAGGCTGTGGAAAGGAAAAGCCGCTCCGGTCTTCCGGAGCGGCTTTTCAATTTTCTGGTGATGGACGCCGCGCTGCGGCATCCCTTTGGCGCAGCGCGCCAACCCACCTTACTTCTTCTTCGCGGCCTTGGCCTTGCGCTTCTCTTCGATGGCGGCTTGCGCAGCGGCCAAACGAGCAACGGGCACGCGATACGGCGAGCAGCTCACGTAGGTGAGACCGACGCGATGGCAGAACTTGACGGAGTCAGGGTCGCCGCCGTGTTCACCGCAGATGCCGAGCTTGATGCCAGGGCGGGTTTTATTGCCTTTCTCCGCTGCGATCTGCACGAGTTGGCCGACGCCAGTCTGATCAATGGACGCGAACGGATTCTTCTTCACGATTTCGTTTTCGGTGTAAGCACCGAGGAACGAACCGGAGTCGTCGCGGCTCATGCCGAGGCAGGTTTGCGTGAGGTCGTTCGTGCCGAAGCTGAAGAACTCAGCAGTCTGCGCGATCTCGTCAGCCGTCAACGCACCACGAGGAATTTCGATCATCGTACCGACGCTGTAGTTGATCTTCACTTTCTTTTCCTTCTGCACCTGCGCGGCGACTTCGTGGACGATGGCGACCTGCAAATCCAGTTCCTTCTTGAAACCCACGAGCGGGATCATGATCTCGGGTTTGGGCTTGTGGCCTTCCTTCTGTGCGATGGCGGCGGCTTCGAGCACAGCGCGCGCCTGCATGCGGGTGATCTCGGGATACTTGATGCCGAGGCGGCAGCCGCGGAAACCGAGCATCGGATTGAACTCATGCAGTTCGTGCACGCGGTTCATGATCTTCTCGACCGGGATGCCGAGCTTCTTGGCCAGGTCAAGCTGCTGTTCCTTCGAATGAGGGAGGAATTCATGCAGCGGCGGATCCAGGAAACGGATCGTGGCCGGATAACCCTTCAGCGCCTTGAAGATGCCGTGGAAGTCGTCGCGCTGGTAAGGCAGCAACTTCGCGAGGGCGGCTTCGCGGGCTTCGAGGCTGTCGGCGAGAATCATTTCACGCATCGCGTCAATGCGATCGCCTTCAAAGAACATGTGTTCCGTGCGGGTGAGGCCGATGCCGACCGCGCCGAACGCGATCGCCTGCGCGGTCTGTTCAGGCGTATCAGCGTTGGTGCGGACGCTCAGGCGCGTGGCCTTGGAGCACCAGTTCATCAGTTGAACATAGTTTTTATATTTCTCGGTCGCCTTCGCAGCCTTGTCGTCGTTGAGCAGACCGGTGATGATTTCGGACGGAGCGGTCTTGATCTGGCCCGCATAGACAAGGCCGGACGTGCCGTCAATCGAGAGGAAGTCGCCTTCGTTGAATGTCTGGCCATCAATCGTGGTCGTCTTCTTGTCGTAATCAATGTTCACGCCAGCCGCGCCGCAAACGCAGACCTTGCCCATCTGCCGGGCGACGAGCGCCGCGTGCGAGGACACACCACCGCGAGCGGTGAGAATGCCTTCCGCCGCGATCATGCCGCGCAAGTCTTCGGGTGAAGTCTCGATGCGAACGAGCAGAACCTTTTCGCCCTTCTCGGAAGCGGCCACTGCACGGTCGGCATTGAAGTAGATTTTGCCCGTGGCCGCGCCAGGACCAGCCGGGAGACCGGTGGCGATGACTTTGGCCTTCTTGACTTCGCTCAAGTCGAAGATCGGCGCGAGCAACTGTTCGAGTTGGTCGGCGGGATTGCGAAGGATCGCTGTTTCCCAATCAATCAGCTTTTCCTTCACCATGTCGGCGGCGAACTTCAGCGCGGCGGCCGCGGTGCGCTTGCCGTTGCGGGTCTGCAACATGAACAGCTTGCCTTCCTGAACGGTGAACTCGATGTCCTGCACGTCCTTGAAATGCTTTTCAAGAATTTTGCGGACGTTCATCAATTCGGCATAGCTCTGCGGCATCTGCTCCTTGAGCTTGACGACTGGTTCGGGCGTGCGCACGCCGGCGACGACGTCTTCACCCTGCGCGTTGATAAGGAACTCGCCGTAGAATTCATTCGTGCCGTTGGCAGGATTGCGTGTGAACGCGACTCCTGAACCGGAAGTGTCGCCGGTGTTGCCGAACACCATCGCCTGCACATTGACAGCTGTGCCCCATTCGGTGGGAATGTTGTATTTGCGGCGATAAACGATCGCGCGATCATTCATCCATGAACCGAACACCGCGCCCGCCGCGCCACGAAGTTGATCCCACGGATTGTTCGGGAATTCCTTGCCGGTGCGTTCTTTGACGAGCGCCTTGAAACGTTTTACGAGTTCCTGTTGATCGGCAGCAGTGAGTTTCGAGTCCTCGATGTCAGCGTGATAACGCTCGTGCTTGAGTTCGTGGATGACGGTTTCAAACGGCTCGTGGTCTTCGCCTTCGCGCTTTTGCACGCCGAGAACGACGTCGCCATACATCTGGATGAAGCGACGGTAGCAGTCCCATGCGAAGCGCTCGTTTTGCGTCGCTTTGACAAGCGCAAGCACCGTCTGGTCGTTGAGACCGAGGTTCAAGATCGTGTCCATCATGCCGGGCATGGAATCGCGCGCGCCGGAACGAACGGCTACAAGGAGCGGCATGCCATCGGTCGCACCGAACTTCGTGCCCATGATCTTTTCCATGTTCGCGACGCCAGCCTCCATCTGCTTCTGGAGTTCCTTCGGATAGGTCTTCTTGTGCGCGTAGAAATAGGTGCAGACCTCGGTGGTGATGGTAAACCCGGGAGGCACGGGCAGACCGATGCGGGTCATTTCGGCGAGGTTCGCGCCCTTGCCGCCGAGGAGGGC
>CAZFNB010000293.1:0-4334 GCA_964520235.1 uncultured Bifidobacterium sp.
TATTTGATGCGCTCGAGCACTTCCACGCCGGACATGCCTTTCATGCGGATGTCCACCAACGCCACGTCCACCTTGTTTTTTTGAACCAGTTCGATCGCCGCTGCGCCGCTGTCGGCCATGAGCAGATCGTAGTCGTCCTTGAAGACAACCTTTGCCGAATCGCGAGGCCCGTCCTCATCGTCCACGATGAGCAACGTGCCCCGGTGCTTTGGGGATTTGCCGGATGATTTGCCCGCCATAATTCTGGTCAGGCGCGAATCTAACGAACCGTTTCGTCCTGTTCAACCTCGTTGCTGGAGTTTATACAACCGGCGTGTTGGCGCCTGTTTTTCGTCATTGCTGGAGCTGCGGTGTTGTCGCCGCCGGCTGCCTGTTGTTGCTCTTGACAGTTCACGCGACCGAATCCGCGGTGGAAATCCCGCGGGAACGGATGGAGGCAATTTACAACGAAGTCAAAACGCCGTTCAAATACGGCATCGTCCTCCAGCCGCCTGCCGGAAAAAAAGTGGATTGCCCCAATGTTTTCCGTCACGGCTCGAAATGGTTCATGGTTTATGTGTTGTTTGAAAACGATCCCCAGGGTTACACCACGCAACTCGCGGAGAGTGACGACCTGATACGTTGGAAATCGCTCGGGACGATTCTGCCGCGTGGCCTGTCCAATGCGTGGGACTCCGCCAACGCGGGCGGCGGTGTGGCATTGTTCGACACGAAATGGGGCGGCAACAACAAGCTGCAGACATATCGCGGACGTTACTGGCTTTCATATCTCGGCGGGCCGAATCCCGGCTATGAAAAACTTCCCATCTCCATCGGCATCGCCTCCACGCGCAATCCAACCAAGGTTCGACCGTGGGAAAGACTGCCTGCACCTGTGTTGCGACACGATGACAAGGACGCGCGTGCTTTCGAGAGCGACGTGCTTTACAAAAGCCACATCTTCCGTGACCCGGCGAAAACGCTCGGCGGGCAATTTGTGATGTTTTACAACGCCCGCCCGCCCAAAGGCGATGAAGTCATCGGCATCGCCGTTTCCAGCGACATGAAAAACTGGAAGCGGCATGGTGACGGACCCGTGCTCGTCAATGAGCGTCCGGCCAATCTCAAACATGGTGTCATCAGCGGTGATCCGCAGATCGTTCGCATGGGCGACGAGTGGGTCATGTTCTATTTCGGCGCGTTCTGGAAATCCGGTGCGTTCGACACGTTCGCCGTGTCGCGCGATCTCGTTCACTGGACCAAGTGGGATGGTGAAGATTTGATCAAACCGACCGAACCGTGGGACACGCCGTTCGCCCACAAGCCGTGGCTCATCAAGCATGACGGCGTGGTCTATCACTTTTACTGCGCTGTCGGCGGCAAGGAGCAACATCGCGCCATCGCGCTCGCCACGTCGAAAGATTTTGGAAAAGCGCCGTGAACATCGAACTCATCAACACCGGCAGCGAGCTCATGCTGGGCCGCGTGCTCAACACGCACCAGCAGTGGCTGTGTCGTCGTCTTGCCGATCTCGGTTACGTCGTGACGCGGCAGGTCGCTGTCGCGGACACCGGCGTTGACATACAGCAGGCGGTAAAGGAATCCCTGTCCCGCGCAGACCTGGTTGTCGCCACAGGCGGCCTTGGGCCGACATCGGACGACATCACGCGCGATTTGATCGCACAATTGCTCGGGAAAAAACTTTACCAGGACGAGGCGGTGGCGAAGCACATCAGGAATTTTTTCGCCGTGCGAAAGCGCCCGATGCCTGGGGGCAATCTCGTGCAGGCGCTTGTTCCGGAGGGCGCAACGGTCTTGTGGAATCCAAACGGCACCGCGCCCGGTCTTGCAATGCTGACGCGTGCACTGCCGAAACAATGGCTCATCCTGCTGCCCGGCCCGCCACGCGAACTGCGTCCGATGTTCGATGATGCAGTCGTTCCTCTGTTGCGCCGTGAATTTCCGCCCGCTGCGCCGTTCGTCTGTCGGACGCTTCGTTCAACTGGCATGGGGGAATCCGCCGTGCAGGAAAAGATTGGCGCACGGTTGAAACCGCTCATCGCCACCGGGCTGGAACTGGGTTACTGCGCACGCGTCGGCCAGGTGGATGTGCGGCTGGCTGCAACCGGCACGGATGCGGCACAATTGATCCGTGACGGTGAGGCCATCGTGCGCGCGGAAATCGGCGCTCACATTTTTGGTGTTGAAGACGAACATATCGAAGAAGTCGTCGTGCGGCTGCTCGCCGGGCAGAAGAAAACGCTCGCACTGGCGGAATCATGCACCGGCGGTTGTATCGCCCATCGCATCACGAACGTTCCCGGTGCATCCGCTGTTTTGCTGGCAGGACTTGTGACCTATGCGAATGACGCAAAGCAAACACTTCTTGGCGTCCGTGCTGAAACGCTCGCAGCGCATGGTGCCGTGAGCGAGGCTGTTGCGCGCGAAATGGCCGAAGGCGCACGCAAACGGACGGGCGCGGATGTCGCCGTTTCGGTCACGGGCATCGCCGGACCTTCCGGCGGCAGCGCGGAAAAGCCCGTGGGCACGGCGTTCATCGGCTTTTCGTCCGCGACCGAAAGCCTCGCCGTGAAAGTTTTCAATCCGTTCGACCGCGAGACATTCAAGAGCGCCACGTCACAGCAGGCGCTGGAATTGTTGCGACGGAAAATCGTTGTTTAGGACCAGGCGCACGGCCACGGTGATTTGTGCCGCATGAAACATTGTATTCGCACCATCGCATTGCTGCTGTTGCTGACGCTGTGTGGCTGTACGACCAGTGCGCTCTGGAAGAATCATGCGCTCTCGCGGTTTTATGAGCCGGGCAATCCTTCCCGGATTGCCATTCATCAATCTGCTGATGCCCGACGTGTGCTGATTGAGTACAACGAAATTTGCGAAGAGAGCGAACACAAGGAACGTCGCGCTTATTGGCTGGCCCTGGGCGAAACGTCGAAACCCAATCCGCACCGGCCTGTTTTTGTCTCATGCGATACGGCGCAAGGTCTGCCGTCCGTTCCGCTCGTTGAACCGCAAGATGGCGCGGCGATTTCCTGCACCGGACTCTGCGCCGTTGTTTCCACCAATGGTCGTGAATTCACGATTTATTCTGATGGCCGGGATGTCGGCCATCACAGGCTTCCAGTCTATGAGGATTCATCCGGGCGTTTGAAAAGGATTGCGCTGACACCCCTGACTGTGGCGGCGGATGCAACGATCGTCGGCGGTTTAATCGGCCTTTGGCTGTGGTCGGAAGGGGGACTGTCGGATGTCCATTGAAATGAAAACGCCCGCAGCTTGTGACTGCGGGCGTAGGTTGAAACCGGATTGAACTACGCGCCGTTGTCTCCGATGGCTTCCACGGGGCAACCTTCCTTGGCTTCCTTGCAGCGTGCTTCCTCTTCGGGGTTTTCGGGTTGTTTATAGACGAACGAATAACCGCCGTCGTCGTTGCGCTTGAAATTGTCTGGTGCGGTTTCGCGGCACAGGTCGCAATCAATGCACTGGTTGTCCACGAAGTATTTGCCGCCGATGTTTTCCGGGTATCTGTTCGCTGCGTCTGCCATAAGAATTTTGTTTGTTTGATTCAAATTATGGCGTCGTCATGCGTCGTGGCAAGTCTGGAATTGGCTTTGAATTCGCGTCTTTGGCCCTAACCTGTCGCGGCAGAAAGCGACATGCGCAAAACAAAAATCATCGCCACACTCGGCCCGGCCACGGAATCCCCCGAATTCATTGCGTCACTCATCAAGGCAGGCGCGAACATTTTCCGGCTCAACATGTCTCACGCGCCGCATGACTGGGTGCGCCGCGTGGTGGAACGTATCCGCACTGCATCCGCCGCGCAGGGCCGTTACACCGGCATCATGATGGATACGCAAGGCCCGGCCATCCGCACCGGCGATCTTTCCGTGCCGCTCGATCTCAAGCCCGGCCAGAAGTTCACGCTCACCGTGCGCGGCGAACGCAGCGAGGAGGAACATTCCGTGGACGTGAACTACGCGAATTTCGTCAACGACATCAGCGTCGGCGACACGGTGTTGCTCGACAACGGCGCGATCCAGATGAAAGTCCTCGCCAAATCCGGCAACAAGGTCGAGTGCGAGGTGCTCACGGAAGGCACGCTCGGCAGCCGGCGTCACATCAATCTGCCAGGCGTCAAGGTCAGCCTGCCCGCTCTCACGTCCAAGGATATTTCCGATGTCAAACTTGGTCTCGAAGTGGGCGTGGATTTCATCGCCCTGTCGTTCGTGCGCGAGGCGCGGGATTTGTTGCAGCTTCGTGAGCATTTCACCGGTGTGAAAAATCCTCCGCGCGTCATCGCGAAGATCGAGGATCAGCAGGCGGTCAAAAAT
>CAZFNB010000294.1:0-4331 GCA_964520235.1 uncultured Bifidobacterium sp.
AGTGATTCCAGTGACCGCCACCGTTGTTGCGCGGCGGGCCGCGGATCGCGTCCGGCACAACACTCAGATCCTTGATGATTTGTTCGAGCGTCTTTGCCTCAAGTGCGGCATTGCCTGCGATGGCCTTGTTGAGGTTATCCACATAGGCCTTGTGATGGCGGCCGTGGTGGATTTCCATCGTAAGAGCGTCAATATGGGGTTCGAGCGCGGCCTTGTCGTAAGGTAATGCTGGGAGTTCGTGGGGCATAATCAGGTTTTCAATTTTCAGTGTTCAGTCCGGTATGGCAACAGCCTTTGCCTCGGCAATAGTTCGTTGTGACGCGTTCAAGGTAGCCAAAGAAGTGGTTTTGCGCAAGCCACGGCGGCTTATTGGCAAAGGTCCACGAAGTTTTTCAGCAATTGCAACCCGACCTTCTGGCTCTTTTCCGGATGAAACTGCGTGGCGTAAACATTGTCGCGCCAGACTGACGACGCGAAGGTTTCTCCGTACTCGGTGCGGGTGGCAACAATGGAGGCATCGGCCGGACGAGGAAAGAAACTATGCACGAAATAGACGTAACTGCCATTCGCCACGCCGCGATACAACGGGCACTCAGGCCGCGCGATCTCGATTTGATTCCAACCGATCTGCGGCACCTTCAAGCCGTTGTCGCCCGCGAACCGGACCACTTTCCCCTCGAAAACACGCAGTCCAGCCGCGCAACTATTGAACTCCTCGCTCTTCTCAAACAGCGCCTGATAGCCGACGCAAATACCCAAGAAGGGCCGGCCGGATTGGATGAAGTCTCGCGAGGCTTCCAGCAACTCCTGCTTCCGCAGAGCGTTGATGCAATCGTCAAACGCCCCAACGCCGGGCAGTACCACACCGCGCGCGTCCTTCATACCGGCAGGCGTCTGCGTCACGCGCACGTTCGCGCCGACCTTCAGCAGCGCTTTGTGGACGCTACGCAAGTTGCCGGAGCCGTAATCGAGCAATGCAATCATCGCGAACATTTAGCCACAGACGGAACACGGATGAAACACGTATCTGTCCAACCAAAAAGAGTTACAGCGTTCATTCAATAAAGATCCAGCGCACAATCTACCCATCAGTAAATCAACGGCGAAACAGCCTTACGAGCCGATCTATTTCATCCTTCCACCATGGACGTTCCCGGAAACAAAAGACGCCCCGGTCATCAATTTTCTCCAAGACAACGTCTGGATTGTTGGTCGCACAGAAACCAACCAACTCTTTGCTTGCGATTTGAGCAATGCACCAAGCAATATTGCTTGTACCCGATCTAAAATGTACTTCAATCAACGATGTGCCTCGCACAGGTCGAACTGTGGAAAATTGAAAACTGCCTGAATCGGCCCCCAAACTCTGTGCCAAGGAGGCGGTCATTCTCGGGGTAGCGAAGTGATTGCTCACAACTTGCAGCTCACGGTTAAACGAGTTCCACCAGTTTGTACCAAATGACCCATTTTGAGATCGCAGTGCCATTTTGAGTCTGGGTCCGGAATTCCATAAAAGCGGTCTTTGCGAAAGGCAATTAAACAAAATCGAGGCGAAAAGGATTATCACCACGCTTCCCATGAGGAGTAACCGCTTCGATTTCATGCAGCAATAATCCGGTTACTTCGCCACCAACCCCTTTTCCGTCTTCAACCGCAACTGCCCGCACGCGGCATCAATGTCGTGGCCTTTCTCGCGGCGCAGCGTGGCGATGACTTTTTGCTTTTCCAGGGCGGCGAGAAAGGCTTCGCAAGTCGCTTCGTCCGGGCGTGCCCATTCGAGGCCCTCGACCGTGTTGTAGGGAATCAGATTCACCTTCGCGTGCAAGCGCTTGGCCAGCGTCGCCAGCGGTTTGGTCTGCTCCAGGGAATCGTTTACGCCCGCGATCAAGATAAATTCAAAGGTGAGCATTTTGTTCTTCTTGGATTGGTAATAATCCAGCGCCGCAGTCAGTTCCTTCAGCGGAAATTTGCGATTCACAGGCATGATCTTCGCGCGCACCTCGTCGGTCGCGCCGTGAAGCGAAATGGCGAGACGGAACTGTTCGGGCTCATCCGCAAGTTTCCGAATTTGGGGGGCGAGACCGCTGGTGCTGATGGTGATTTTCCGGGCTCCGATTCCCCCACCCCACGGTGCGTTCAGAATACGGAGAGCCTTGAGCAAATTTTCGTAGTTGGCCAGCGGCTCACCCATCCCCATCACCACAATGTTGTCCACCATACGTGAAGAACTACGCTCCGCAGGCGGCGCAGCCGCATCTTCCGTACGTCGCCCTGCTTCATCCTGGCTTAGTCGCTCGATGGCCATGATCTGCTCAACGATTTCATTCGGCAGCAGATTTCTTTTCCAGCCATCGAGTCCGCTCGCACAAAATTTGCAGCCGTACGCGCAACCAACTTGGGTGGAAATGCACAGGGTATGCCGGTCGCTTTGGTCGCCGTAGAGCGCGGGGTTGGCTGGGATGAGAACACTTTCAATCAGCGAATGATCGGCCAGCCGCCAGAGGAATTTTCGGGTTGTGTCGCGTGCACCTTGTTTCCGAGCCAAGTCTAGGGCGTGCAACGTGAAGTGTTCCTCCAGCAAAGCGCGCAAGGATCTGGGCAAATTGGTCATCGCCTCCCAGTTCGCCACGCGACGCGCATAGAGCCATTGCAACAATTGGTCCACGCGATACGCCGGCTGCTGCCACTCGGCGAAACGAGCGGCGAGATCGTCGCGAGTCAGCGATTTGATGTCAGATCTGGCTTCCACGCTTGGTCTTGATCCGTGCCCCAACTCGATCCACGAGCAGATCGCAATGGAGCCAGATCACGGCGCAGACTAGGAAACCGCGGTCATTTCGTCAGGTAATACTTCTTCGTGTATTCCTGCACCATGCGCCAGGTGTTGTACTGCGGCACCAAGGTAACCATGGCGCGACGGACCTTCTTGAGCCATGCGCGCGGAATCCCCTGCGCGTCGCGGTCGAAGAAGCACGGTATCACCTGCTCGGTCAACGCCCGGTAGAGGTTGGCGCTATCAAGCATGTCCTGCTCCTCGATTGACAGCGGGTGCGAATCATCGCCGATGGCGAAGCCATTCGTGCCGTCATAGCCTTCGCGCCACCAGCCATCGAGAATGCTCAAGTTCAGACAACCGTGCGGGCCGGCTTTCATGCCACTGGTACCAGAGGCTTCCAGCGGACGACGCGGGTTGTTCAACCAAACATCGCAGCCGGAAACCATCTGCCGCGCAACGTGAACGTCGTAGTTCTCGATGAAGACCAGATGGCCTTGCAGGTCGCTGTACTTGCTGAGGTGAATGATGTGTTGAATGAAGCGCTTGCCATCGTCATCACGCGGATGGGCTTTGCCGGCAAAGACGAATTGCACGGGATATTTCTTGTCGCGCGTGAGCTTCACGATGTTTTCAAACTGCTGAAAAATCAGAGGGGCGCGTTTGTACGTGGCGAACCGCCGCGCGAAGCCGATGGTCAGTGCGTCCGGGTTGAGCAGGTGATCGAACGCAATAAAATCTCCATGCGTGACGCGTTGCTGTTGCAACAGAAGGCGACGACGCGTGAATTCGAGCAATTCCCGGCGCAGGCGGTAGCGCAGCGCCCACAATTCCTCATCGCTGATGAATTCCGGATCCGCCATGCGCTTCCAAAAGTTCGGCGAGTTAACCTCGCTCGCCCAATCATGACCAGGCTTAGCCTGCCAGAAGCGCGTGTCTTCGCCCGCAACGCTGCTGCTGCCGCCGCCATTGAGTTTGCGCCGCCAATACCGGCGTACCGTGCCCTTCATCCATCCGAGCATGTGAACGCCGTTCGTGATGTGACCGATCGGCACCTTGTTCACCGGCAAATCCGGAAAGAGGCAATGCCACATCTCCCGGCTGACCTGCCCATGCAGTTCACTGACGGCGTTGGCCGCGCGCGAAACCTTCAGCGCGACGACAGTCATGCAAAACGGTTCATGCGCATTCTCCGGATTGACACGCCCCAGCGACAACAACTCAGCGAAGGGCGCGCTTGAGTGCGCACGGAAGCGTTGCATCGCGTATTCCATCAACTCCGGGCTGAAACGGTCATGACCGGCTTCAACCGGCGTGTGGGTGGTAAAGACACATTCCGTCCGGCTCTCCGCCAACGCGGCGGGAAATGTTTTGCCAGCCGCCATCTTCTCGCGAATCAACTCGAACGTGAGAAAAGCTGCGTGCCCTTCGTTCATGTGAAACGTGGACGGTTGCAAACCAAGCGCACGCATCAGCCGCACGCCGCCGATGCCCAGCAGCATCTCCTGCATGACCCGCGTCGTGCTGTCACCGCCATAAACGCGGAGGGTCAAGTCGC
>CAZFNB010000295.1:0-4330 GCA_964520235.1 uncultured Bifidobacterium sp.
ACCACATCATACAATGAAAAAACTTTTCACAATTTTACTGGCGGCAGGTTTGTTGGGTGCATCGGGCGAAGCCAGGGAGATAAAACTGCTAAATGTTTCGTATGACCCGACGCGTGAACTGTATCAGGAGTTCAACGCTGCCTTCGCAAGATACTGGCAGGAGAAAACCGGAGACACCGTGAAGGTGGAGCAATCGCACGGCGGATCTGGCAAACAGGCCCGGGCAGTGATCGAGGGGTTGGAGGCTGACGTTGTCACGCTGGCTTTGGCTTACGACGTGGATGCCATTTCCGAAAAGGCACGGTTGTTACCAGCGGGCTGGCAGAAGCGGTTGCCGAACAACTCATCGCCTTATACCTCCACCATCGTCTTTCTTGTGCGGAAGGGAAATCCAAAGGGCATCAAGGATTGGGATGACCTTGTGAAGCCCGGCATGGGTATCATTCCTGCGAATCCGAAAACTTCGGGCGCAGCGCGTTGGACGTATCTCGCCGCGTGGGGTTATGCGCTCAAGAAAAACGGTGGCGACGAGGCGAAGGCGAAGGAGTTCGTGGCAAAATTCTACAAGAACGTGCCGGTGTTTGATACGGGTGCGCGTGGTGCGACGACAACCTTCGTTCAACGCGGCATCGGTGACGTGCTCGTTGGTTGGGAAAACGAAGCGATGCTCTCGCTGAAGGAGTCCGGCAAGGGTGAGTTCGAGATCGTTGCGCCATCCGTCAGCATTCTTGCCGAACCTCCCGTGAGCGTCGTGGATAAATTTGCAAAGCGTCATGGCACCGAGGCTGTAGCGAAGGCGTATCTGGAATATCTCTACACAACGGAAGGGCAGGAAGTCGCAGCCAGGAATTATTATCGTCCGCGCAACACTGAGATCGCCGCCAAATATGCCGCAAATTTTCCCAGGATTGAACTGTTCACGATTGATGATGTTTTTGGCGGGTGGCAAAAGGCGCAAAAGACGCACTTCAACGATGGTGGAGTTTTTGACCAGATACAACAGGCGAACCGCTGATCCTAACATGAAGACCTTTGTGGAAAAACAATTCACAACCACCGAACCTCGGCGACCATTCCCGGAACGCCGTGCTGTTGAGCGGCTGCTTGCGACATTGGATCAGATCGCGGATAAATCCCCGCGCATCATCAGCCGGTCGCTGGGACAGTTCGAGAGCGCAGGCCGCAGCTATTCACTGCCTCGCTATGTATATCTTGGTCCAAAGGGCGGAGGTGATGTCATCCGCATAGGAATCTTTGCAACGATTCACGGTGACGAACCTGAAGGCGCTCTGGCTTTGACACGGTTCGTCTCCGAACTCGAAAGGAATCCTGACGTTGCCCAAGGTTACGCGCTCTACATTTATCCCGTGTGCAATCCGACGGGTTTTGAAGACAACACACGTCACTCCCGCGCCGGAAAGGATTTGAACCGGGAGTTCTGGCGCGAATCCAGCCAGCCTGAAGTGCGCTTTTTGGAATCTGAAATCACCTTGCACGCTTTGCATGGAATTGTGTCGCTGCACAGCGATGACACAAGCGATGGACTGTACGGATTCGTGAGCGGTGCGGTGCTTTCCGAACATCTGCTCGAACCGGCGTTGCTTGCGGCGGAGCGGTTTCTTCCGCGAAATCGAAGCGCCATCATTGATGGTTTCCCTGCGCATCGCGGCATCATCACGGAAGGATATCAGGGCGTTCTGCGTTATGTTCCCGGACTCGCGGATCCGCCGTTTGAGATCACGTTCGAAACACCGCAACGCGCCCCGTTGCATCTTCAGGTCGAGGCGTTTTCCTCAGCCCTGCAAACCATCCTGGTCGAATACCGCTACTTGATGGCGATTGCACAGAACATCTGACACGACCGGCTGCAATCAATTCCGGGCAAAAGGTTTTGCAGCCGGTTTTGTTTTGCCTAGACTCTGACGACCAGCATGGCGGAAAAGAAATTCAACGCGCTTCCGGGCTTTGGCCTGACGATGGGATACACGGTGCTCTATCTGAGCCTGATCGTGATGATTCCCATCGCGGCCCTGTTTCTGCGCGTGTTTCAATCGGGTGCCGGAACGAGCACGATTGCGGCTGCGAACATTGACGATCTGCCTGTATTCATCGAGGAGATCAGTGCGCGTTCCGACAAGGTAAGCTCCTTCATCTGGGAGAAATTACCTGACGGCACAAGGCAGGCGATCATGTCAGGCGGGGCGACGAATCCGATCGTTCAAAACGAATTCATCGGCGCTCTCAACACCCTGGTTCGAGGTGAAAGTTTTTTTGATGCGCAACGATTCGAGGGAATCGCGTTGAGCGAAAAGGCAAACTGGTATCTGAAGCGCGGCGGGCATACGTTGTGGCTCAACCGTACGCTGCTTGAAGACGCCTTTCCCGCCACGATCCAAAAGCAGACAAGCTGGTTGAACCTGTGGCTTTCCGTCACATCGCCGCGCGCGCTGGCGGCTTACAAGATCACATTCGGTGCGTCGCTGATCGCAGCGCTGGCAAACGCAGTGTTCGGCACGTTGCTCGCGTGGGTGCTTACGCGCTACGAATTTCCGGGAAGACGGTTCGTTGATTCGCTGGTGGATTTTCCATTCGCGCTGCCGACGGCGGTGGCCGGCCTGACGCTCGCGAGCCTGTTCGCAGCGAACGGTTGGCTGGGAAAATACCTCGTGCCGCTGGGCATCAAGGGCGCGTACTCACCGCTTGGCGTCGTGATCGCGTTGACGTTTGTAGGAATGCCGTTTGTTGTGCGCACGTTGCAGCCTGTGATAGAAAATTTTGAACGTGAGGTCGAGGAATCCGCCGCCACGCTTGGTGCGGGGCGGTTGAGAACGTTCATCAGCATCATTGCGCCGTCGTTGATGCCTTCGATCATCACCGGATTCGCCCTGGCATTCGCCCGTGCGATCGGCGAATACGGATCCATCGTCTTCATATCGAGCCATCACCGATTCCACGACGAGATTGCGCCGTTTCTCATCGTCGAACACCTGGACCAGTTCAATTACGCCGGCGCGCTTGCCATCGCGGTTGTGCTGCTCGTTTTTTCTTTTTTGCTGCTTGTGGTGGTCAACATCATCGAGCAGTGGGCGGGTAAATTTGCAAAGTAAGCATGGCAGGCAACATTAAAAAACAGATCGCCGCAGGACGCGCCAAATCCCAGCGCGGCGCCGACGAATCGCCGCTGGCCAAGTGGACTTTGGTCAGCATCGCGATGGTGTTTTGTCTCGTGTTCCTGTTGTTGCCGCTGGTGAACGTTTTCGTGCAGGCTTTTGGGAAAGGATGGGGGATGTATTGGGCCGCATTGAGAAATCCAGAAGCGTGGGCTGCCATCAGGCTTACGTTGCTGGTCGCTGTCATCAGCGTGCCGCTGAATGTTTTGTTCGGACTGGCGGCGGCGTGGGCCATTGCAAAATTCGAGTTTCGCGGCAAGGCGCTCCTCATCACGTTGATTGATCTGCCGTTTTCGGTGTCGCCGGTGGTGGCGGGACTGATGCTCGTGGTGCTGTTCGGACTTCAAGGATATTTCGGCGAGTGGTTGAGCGAGCATGGCATCAAAATCATTTTTGCCGTGCCGGGGATCGTGCTGGCGACAATTTTTGTGACGTTTCCGTTTGTAGCGCGCGAACTGATCCCTGTGATGCAGGCGACGGGCACGGATCAGGAGCAGGCAGCATTGACGCTGGGCGCCAGCGGCTGGCAGACATTCTGGCACGTGACGCTGCCGAGCGTGAAATGGGGATTGCTTTACGGCATCATCCTTTGCAATGCGCGGGCCATGGGTGAATTCGGTGCCGTGCGTGTCGTCAGCGGAAACATTGCGGGCAAGAGCCAGACCATGCCTTTGCGCGTGGAAAGTCTGAATGATGAATTTCAAGGGCAGGCCGCATTTGCCGTGGCAAGCCTCCTGGCTGTGCTGGCGCTGGTGACGCTCGGGTTCAAGACGTTTCTGGAATGGCGGCAGCACCGGGAATACGAACTGGCGCAGCAAGCGGTGGCATCGGAATCGGGCGACACCTGTTTCATCGCAAAGAAATCTGAATGAGCATCGAACTCAAACATGTGACGAAAAAGTTCGGCGAGGTGACCGCCGTGAACGATGTCAACTTCACTGTCAAAGAAGGTGAATTGATCGGACTGCTAGGCCCGAGCGGTGGCGGCAAGACGACAGTGCTGCGCATGATTGCGGGTCTGGAAGTGCCGACCCAAGGCGACATTTTTATCCGTGGCCGGCGCGTCAACGACGTTTCGGTACAGCAGCGCAATATCGGCTTCGTTTTTCAAAGTTACGCCCTGTTCAAGAGCATGACCGTGTTCAAGAACATCGCGTTCG
>CAZFNB010000296.1:0-4326 GCA_964520235.1 uncultured Bifidobacterium sp.
TCTGGGTCAGTATCCATTTCCGCGAACCTTCGGCCTGGATCTCAGCCGTGCCCTGGATCTGCAGGATGCGGATTTCCGCCGCTCCCCTCGCCTCCGCCGCGGCCGAATCATGTTTGCCGGCAAACCACGCGACACACAAAAGCAGGACGCACAGACAACGTTTCGAAGGATTCTTCATGTCCGGAGCTCGAAATCTGATCTTAAGTTTCATAAGTGCTAACGGTTCAGAGTTGCGGCGGCAACCCAAATCCGGCTAATGGAAATTTTGCACCCAAGCATATCTACGGTACGCTCAAACATCCTGGTTCTTGCATACAATTTATCCGCAAAGCGGAAATCTTGGTTTCCTGACGAAGCAAACTGAGGTTGGATTAGACCATCCGCTTGTATGGGTGCAATCGTGGCCCGGGTTTTGTGTTGTGACACATCATTGATGGCACAGTTGTCACATCAGCCGAACCGCTGGAAGTAAAAAACCCTCTGAAAAACAGTTGTTTTCGCGCGGTTTTCAACGGACCACGACATTGGCATTTCGACAGCTAAGGGGGAGGTGTTGACTGAAACAACCAAAACGAAAGGACAATTATGACACTCATCAAATACCGACAACCCGCCCTGGCTGCGTGGCCGGGCTTTGGCAGACTTAATTCACTCCATGACGAACTGGACCGCCTGTTCGACGCTTCGCTCGCGGAGTTCGGTAGCGACCCGACGGTGTTCGGGGGCTGGTCTCCGGCGATCGAAGTGCATGAGAACAAGGACAGCTTCGTCGTCTCCTCGGAATTGCCCGGCATGAAAAAGAGCGACATCTCTGTCACGCTCAACGAGGGAAACCTCATCATCTCCGGTGAACGTAAAACCGAGACAAACCACGAGGATGCGAAGGTGTTGCGCTCCGAACGTTCTTACGGACGTTTCCAACGCGTGCTCTCGCTCCCGTCATCCGTCGAAGCCGGCAAGGTGAAGGCGGATTACAAGGACGGCGTGCTCACCATCACGCTTCCCAAGGCTGAAGAGGCCAAACCCAGGCAGATAGATGTTTCGGTGAACTAAGGAGGTGGGAGGCGAAGAGCCACTCCGGCGGGCCAGTAACCCGCCGGAGGTTTCCATTTATGTCATCGAGACCACTCTCGATTGCGGTCTTCACCGACAAACAACTGTGCGCTTTGAACTTCGCGGATTGACCGGTAACTTCCCGGCGTGCCTGCATCCGATCACATCCGCAAAAAACTGAGCACGCTGCCGCACAAGCCGGGCGTGTATCTGCACAAGGATCGTTTCGGCACGGTCATCTATGTCGGCAAAGCACGCGACCTCCGCAAGCGCGTGAGCCAGTATTTTCATCCGTCCCGACGCATGGGCTGGGACTTGAAATTCAACGCGCTCGTTGAGGCGATCCATGATTTCGATGTTCATGTGGTCAAAAGCGAGCCGGAGGCGTTGTTGCTGGAGGGCAAGCTCATCAAGGAGTTTCATCCGCGTTACAACGTCAGCTTCCGCGACGACAAGCGTTTCCTGCTGGTGAAGATCAACCTGAACGATCCCATTCCAAACTTCGCCTTCGCCCGCATCCGCAAAGACGACGGCGCGCGCTATTACGGGCCGTTCACAAACGCCACGGCCGCGCGCAACACGCTGGCGCTGGTGCGAAAACAGTTCAACCTGCGAGGCTGTCGTGTGTTCACGCCGGGTGATGCGGATTACAAGCATTGCCTTTATGCGCACCTCAAATACTGCACCGCGCCGTGCATCGGCAACGTCACACGCGAACAATATCTCGAACAGGTGAAGGCCGCGTGCGATTTCCTCGACGGCCAGTGCCGCGAAATGCGTGAACAACTCGAAGTCGAAATGCGCAAAGCGGCCCAGGCGCAGGATTACGAAAAGGCCGCCGACCTGCGGGATTTGATCAAGGATCTGGAGCGCACAACGAAAAGGGAAAAATCATTCGATCGGATTCCCTACACGTTGCCGCTGGCGATTGATCCTGAACGCGACCTCATGGATCTCGCGAAAATTCTTGATCTGCCTGCACCGCCGCAACGCATCGAAGGCTTTGACATTTCAAACATCAGCGGCACGTTCAAGGTTGCATCACTCGTGAGTTTCAAAAATGGCCGGCCCGACCGCGCAAACTATCGCCGGTTCAAGATCAAATCAGTCGAAGGTCAGGATGATTTTGCGAGCATGGCGGAAGTGATACGGCGGCGCTACACGCGATTGAAGGGCGAATCCGCAACCGCAACCGCCGATGAAAGTGATCGGGCAATTGTGGACGAGTTGCGAACGCTTGTGGAGGAAACCAGCAAGGCCGTCAGGAAAAAATCGAAAACACCGGGTCCGCAGTGCGAGGCCGTCTCGTCTTCCGCGTTTCCTGATCTCATCCTCATAGACGGTGGCAAGGGACAACTGAATGCAGCTTGTGCGGAGTTGAAAAAGCTCGGGCTGGAAAAACTGGCCGTCATCGGCCTGGCCAAAGAGTTCGAGGAAATTTACCGGCCCGGTGAAAGTGCTCCGCTGCGGCTTGGGCTGAATCATCCTGCGGTGAAACTGCTTCAACGCGTACGCGACGAGTCACACCGCGTCGCAAACTCCTACAACGCGCAGCTTCGCATCAAAAAGATTTCCGAGAGCATCCTTGATGATTTTCCCGGCATCGGTGAACAGCGCAAAGCGGCGTTGCTCAAAAAATTCGGCTCTGTGCGGCGGCTGCAGCTTGCGACCGTGGAACAAATCGCCGATGTGCCCGGTTTCGGCGGCAAGGCGGCCGGTGAGTTGAAGGCATTTCTCGACGCGCGGGCGGCCTCTTCCGCGACCGCAAGCGTTAAACTGGCTGATTCAAAATCATGAATACAAACAGACGCCTGTTCAGAACCGCGGTCGTCGGATGCCTTGCAATCGTCTTGTTATCGGTGGTGAGCACAGGCTGTCGTCGCGATGATTTTGTGGAATTGGATCGGTTCATTCCCGACATCGTGCTCGACATCCGTTACGCCACGACCAACAACTTCACCGGGCGGATACTGTATCCTTCAGCGCGATGCTTCCTGCGCAAGCCCGTGGCTGAAAAGCTTCGCGCTGTGCAGGCTGAACTCGCGCCGATGGGATTCGGGCTGAAAATTTTTGACGGCTACCGCCCGCTTTCTGTGCAGAAGAAAATGTGGGAGGTGTTTCCAAACCCCGGCTACGTGGCCGATCCCAGGAAAGGCTCACGTCACAATCGTGGCGCAGCGGTGGATTTGACACTAATCCGGCTGGTGGACGGCGCGGAACTGGTGATGCCGACGCCTTACGACGACTTCACAAAAAAAGCGCATCGCAAGTATGCCGATCTGCCCGAGGAAGCAATCCACAACCGGGAACTGCTCGAGCAAACGATGTTGAAACACGGATTCATCGGCCTGCCGACGGAATGGTGGCATTTCGACGACAAGGATTGGAAGCGCTATAAGATTGTGGACGTGGACGTGGACGCAATGCGCTGAATCAACGTTCGTTTGCAAGTGGACAAAGTTTCGCGATCACACCTGTTCCGCAACGATCGCACGAAACAGTTCCCCTGCGGACATTGCTTCAGTCAAAGAAATCCATCTCACGTTTGGTTGACGGCGAAACCACGTCATCTGTCTCCTGGCAAACTGGCGGGTGCGAACTTTTACAAGTTCAATCGTTTCAGGCAGGCTGCGCTCGCCGTTCAAATGCTCAACCACCTGCCGGTATCCGATGGCCTGCATGGCGGTCGGATTTTGCCCAAGGCCATGTGTGAGCAAACCGCGCGTCTCTTCCACAAGTCCGTGGTCGAACATGGAGTCCACCCGGGCATTGATGCGCGCGTGCAAATCCACAGGCTGACGGGTGAAGCAAATCAGTTGAGGCTTTGACCTGCTCGCGTCTGTGCTTGAAGAACTGCTCCATGCCGAACGCTGCCCGGAAAATGGCTTGCCCGTGAGCCGGATGACTTCAACGGCACGGACAACGCGTCGTGGATTCTGGCGGTCAATTCTTGCAAACGTCACTGGATCGCGTTCTTCAAGTTCGCGCAGCAGTTCATCGAGCGGGGCGGCTTCGAGCCGGGCACGCAATGCCGCATCAGCGGGTGGGGCTTCGCCCAGGCCTTCGAGATACGCTTTGAAATACAGACCTGTGCCGCCGCAAAAAATGGGGACGCATCCGCGCAGTTGAATCGCCTCGACAGCGGCCCGGGAAAGCGACACGAACTTTGCCGCGTCAAACGGTTCTGTGAGCTCCACAACATCAATCAAGTGATGCGGCACGCGCGAACGTTCGGCAGGTGTGGGTTTGGCGGTGCCGATGTCGAGTCCGCGG
>CAZFNB010000297.1:0-4311 GCA_964520235.1 uncultured Bifidobacterium sp.
CCTGGCAGGCCTCGAAGTTTCAGATCACCAATGGCGTTTTCAAAACCGGCAGCGTCACCAGCAACACTTCCGTCTCGATGTCGATCAAATACACCAAAAGCGGCTACGACTACACTGGGAGCACCAATATTCTTGTGCTCAACTTGCCAGCCCCGTCGCTCTCGCTGCAAAAGGTCCAGACGAATGTCGTCGTGTCATTTCAGGGCGTGTCCAATCGCTCGAACCGGCTGGAGGTTGCCAGCTCGCTGACGCCTCCGGTGACTTGGACGGCTGTCAGCAATTTCGTCCTGGGGTCAAATGGGGTTTTGAACGTTTCCCTCCCAATTGGCACAAACAAGCAGCGATTCTTCCGTGGACGTGAAATGGAGTAGGCGGTTCAAAACCGGAAACGAAGCCGGACGGCAAGCACCCGTTCGCGGGGCAACTCGGAATACGAGTTCAATGGATTCAAACGATAGTCTTCGTTCCCCATATTTAGGATTGAGAAAGTCAGGTCGCCGCGTTGCCGCTTGAACCGATAGCCGCCTGCAAGGTTGAACTGAACAAAATCGTCCCCCGGCATTGCCTGCACATAGCCAGAGTTATGCTGCCGATACCACTGTGCCTCCGCACGAAAGAAGAATCCATCTGGATGATTGAAAGAGGTGAACACCGTTGCCTGTTCCAGCGCGGCTTTTTCGGTCCGACCCGGCACAAGAACAGAAAGCGCGGGCAGTTCCGTTCTAAGGCGCGAATCCGTGAAGCGGTACTGCGCTCCCACAGACCATCTCTCTCCCAACAATTGATTCAGCGTCGCCGCTGCGGACCATTCCTCATAGTTGAGGCTTTGTGATGTGGATGAGGGGACTTTAACCTCCGGAGACGTGCCACCAATTACTTGAAACATTCCGATCTCTTCGTTGACTTTCGACGAAAGCTGTTCCAGGCGCACTTGAAAGTAAGTTTGCGATTTGAATTTCAGGTCAATCGCCATGCCGCCCGTCTCATATACCGGCGCACTCACCGAACCCGCGGACGATTCTGAGATAATGCTCCTGAACGCTTGAGGAAAACCGGCCAACTGAGTCGGCTCCAAGCGGAAACTCTCGTCAAAACTCGCGCCACCTACGGATCGCGTATAGTCACCACGCACCGACATTGCGGATGCAGGACTCCAAATCACAGCAGCCTTCGGATTCCACCGGCTGACTCTCAACTCACCGGATGAAACCGGTGGATGGCGGTGATTGCGCGGAGCCGTTAACGCGTCATACGATGCCCCGCCCGTGACAGACAAATCTGGAATCAATTCCACAGTGTAATAGCCGTATCCGGTCAACCGCTGAAAATCAGATTCAATGTCCGTCATGGCAGGCATGTTCGAAATCACCTGTCCCAACCCACCACTTGCAAGTTCAAAACCGTTTGCAGTTGTGAATTCCCCCTGCTGAAACCGTCCGCCAAGCAAAAGCGTGGCACGTTCCGATTGAACAATCTGGCTCAACTCCAAAGTGTAGATTTCAAATTCGCTCCTGTAGTTGATGTCAAAAGCATCCTCAAGCAACAGGTATTGATCAAGCGTGCCATCTGCATTCGTGCTGAGAACGGTTGAGTCAACCTCCTTGTCGGAAAATTTCTGCTCGCTCTGCAAGCGTCCGCCAAGCACCAGCGTATGAACACCCGGTCCCCATTCGTGATGATAGCCAAGCATCGCTATCGGACTTTGGTATTCGTCGAAACGAAAATTCGGCCGCGCGTTTGTGGGTTCGTAATACTGGAAGTTGTCGCCAGAGTGGTAATCCTGAAATTTCGTCAGCAGCATCACCGAGTCCTGGGGGGTAAGTTGATGTTTGATGGTGGTGTACCATTCGATGCGATCAAGATCGTTGTTCGGTCGGATGCCGTCGTTGTGTTGAAAGTCCAGATCGAGCGCCCAGCTCGTGTTGTCAATCGTTCCGACCTGCGATGCCAGTTCGCGCACCTGCCCGTCGCTCCGATACTCGGTGGAACTGCTCAAACCGACCCGGTCGCGCGAGAACAGGCGCGAGTATTCCTGTTGCGAAATGTGCTGGGAAAGCGGCGTGCCGCCCACGGGCGATAGCAGATTCGCAAGCAGCAGCTCGCCGAACCAGACGGTTTCATTGCGGAGATTGAAACGGGTCGGATCGCGCAAGGCATCGAAGCTTTCCGCCACAAACAAATGTGCGGAGTAATTTCCGTAGTCATAATTCACTGCGCGCGCAGCCTCGCCCAACGCCACCTCGTTCATGCCGGCGGCTTGGTACACGTTCGCCAGGCTCGAACTGCGCACCGCCCGGTCTTCATCCAGCAAAAAATGCGAACGATACACCGCGCGATTCGTGTTCAAGGAAATGGATTTCTCAAGGTCTTCGATGGATTCGTTGATCCGGTTTTGCTCGCGCTTCTGCAACGCGGAATAAAGCCACGGTGTCGGATCGTTCGCGTCCAGAGCAGCGGCGCGCTCAAACTCCAGCGCAGCCTTCGCGTATTCTCCAGCGTCACTGAACGCTTTGCCAAGGTAACTTCTCAGGAGCGACCGGTTCGGTTCCAGCACCGCAGCCATCTGCAAGTCAGCCCGTCCGCCCTCGGCATCGCCTCGACGAATGCGAACCAGGCCGCGCCCAAGCCAGGCGTTGCCAAGGCTGGAATCCAACTGAATGGCAGTTTCAAACGACTCAATGGCTGCGTTGAACCTTCCATCAGCGCTCAACAGGAAACCGTTCAGCGCATGCGCTTGCGCATTGCGCGGCGCGAGAGCAAGACTTCGTTGCAACGCCCGCTTCGCTTCGGCGATCCGCCCAAAGCCGAATTCCAACTCAGCCACGCGCTCCCAGCCGAATGCGAAATTTGTCGAGCGCGTCACTGACTGTCTGGCGGCATCGAGCGCCTCCTTCAATTCATGCCTTGCCTGATAATAGTACGATAATCCGAGCCATTCGCTGGCGGAGGTGTGAACTTCGGGCCGCCTGGATACGTTGCCTTGAACGGCGGCGATCACCCAACGAAGCGCTGAGGCCAATGAGGACTGCTTTTGCAACCGCCCGAGCAGCATTTCCGCCTTGTCCACGTGGCCCGCAGATAAACGGAGCGCCGCAAGATAGACCAGCCCTGCGTCCGACTTCGGCTCATCCGGCTCAGGATAGCCGGGGGACAACCGCAACGCTGCCGCAAGATCGCCGGACTTGTAGGCGTTCAACGATGCGGAATAATCTTCGCGCTCGGCTTCATCAAACTTCAGCTCGTCGGCATCCAAAACGCCTGGATAATAAAGCCACCACTGGACGAGGTTGGTGGCGGCAAGACTCAGTTTGATGGGAGGCTGCCCGGATTCAGCCAGGCCCACGTCTCCACTCTGGAGATTTGTCGCACCCCATTCATTCGTGAGACTGGCCGCGCCGTCAAACACAGCGAGGATGGTTCGGTTTGAATCCACCAACATGACGAACTCCGTTCCCCAATGCGCTGCCGTTCCGTGCTTGCTCCGGATGTGAACTTCGTTCGGTTTCTCACGACTGAAAAAATAAAGCGCGCCCTCGAGCAGGTTGAGCCATGACTTCGACTCCCCTTCCGGCGGCAACACTCTCAGCGTGCTCAATTCCCACAAACGCACGACGTGGTTCTTGTGCCTGACCAGCACGACTGCGGTGCTGTTGGTCTCCGTGCGCAGAGTGTCCCCTGTGTGAAGCGCCAGCGGAGGCATGGCGTTGTCGGAACTTTGTTGATCGGCACGCTTATGCCAGACATTTCCGGTTTTGTTCGTCAGCGCTATTTCATTCTCTGCGGCGAGACTCGAAATGCGCGTTTCAAAAAACAATCCCGTAATGAGCAGAGCCAACTGAAAGACCACGCGCTGCTGCCTCACGGTACGCCCAGGCAAGAGGCAAGGTATCCTTGAATTCGTCCGGTGTTTTGGTTGGTTCATTGCAAGCGCGCCCTTTTCCTAATCGAATGCAACCGGGAAAGCAATCATCTCATCGTTGCGAACATTGACTGGGCAGGCTTGCTTGCATAGCTTGGCAGCGCATTCAGGCATGGGTGAAAATAATCAATCCCGGTTTCGCCGCATTGTTCGCAGCCACCTCGTCCGTTTCATTGCGTTGACCTCGTTCGTCGGCATTTTTTTCACCAGCCTGACTCCGTTGGAAGATTTCAGTTACGATATTTCCTTTCGGCTCAAACCAGCCACCTCGATCACCAACCTCGTCATCATCAGTTCCTGCCCAAAAACCGTCGAGCGTTTTGGCAGAAACAACTACCGCACCAACTATGCAAGGTTGCTGGATCATCTTGCAAAAGCTGGAAGCGGTCTCG
>CAZFNB010000298.1:0-4309 GCA_964520235.1 uncultured Bifidobacterium sp.
GGGCTCTCACTTATCGCACAATTCAATTTTCAAAGAGCAGCGGGTGTTGCCACCCCAAAAGTCTAATGCCCCCGCTCGAACCTGGTTCCCATTTAGGGGACAAAAAACCCGAGTGCCGATTTACTACTCTCAACTCGGCATCTCAGATTCGAGTTTTAGGAGCGCGGAGATTATCTCAACCGCACCGACTGTCAACTTGGTTTTTGTTTTCCAGTCTCACTCCGCCCAAATGGCGAAGGGCGGACAAAATATCAGGAGTGATTTCAGGCGCAAGAGTTTTCTGAAATTTTTTTTGAATGCTTTGCGCCCGTAAAATCAGCAATTTTTGTCGGTAGCTTGATTTTATCGGAAAGATTTTTGCGACTTAAGAATCTTTTACCGCCAATTTCACAGCTTGCTGTTTGAACCTGAAAACCAGACCAGCCTCAATCCTTCAAGCGTCAAATTCGGCTCAATTCCCGTGATTTCAGGCAATTTTGCGGCGATCAACTGCGCATAACCGCCCGTCGCCACCACCGGCAACCGTTTTGTTTTCAACTCTCGTTTCAATTCCACGATTAATTCCCGCACCAAGCCGCGATATCCATGCACAGCCCCGATCAACATTGCGTGTTCTGTGCTCTTGCCGACGGGCGATTTCACATCGCGAATTTTTATTCGTGGCAACAAAGCGGTGCGCTCGTGCAAATAATCCGTCATGGCTGCCAAGCCTGGCGCGATGATTCCGCCGACATAATTTCCCCGCTTATCCACCACATCAAACGTCACTGCCGTTCCGAAATCGACCACCACCGATGGTGCGCCATAATGATGCTTTGCAGCTGCAGCATTCGCCAACCGATCCGGCCCAATCGAGTTCGGCTTCGGATAATCAATCCCCACACCGCGCAAACTTTTCGGAGTCAGTTCAATCGCACGCAACTTCCACAACGTTTTGACAACGCTTTGAATTTTCGGTGTCGTCCGCGGCACCACACTGCAAATTGCCGCGCCGTTCACAGCAACTTGACCAACAAATCGCCGAAGTGAAGCTGTCGCCTTTCCCGCTAAAAAAAGGGCGGTCGGAATGTCCGCGTGTCGCACCACTCGCTTGTCATTCGCCAAGCCGACGTGCGTGTTCGTGTTGCCGATATCGAAGAGTAAAATCATTTGTCCAAAGTCACATCACCACCGATGACACGTTCCAATCTTCCATGTTCCGTGCGCAGCAGCAAAGCACCGTCTTCATCCAGTGATTCAGCGCGACCGCGCAATCGTCGTTCACCGATGCCAACAGTCACTTGCTTGCCGATGGTGGAACAATGTTCCTCCCACTCGTCTGCCAGCGCGCCAAATTTTCCAGCGCAGATTCCTGCGTAATCGCGATCCATCTCGCGCAGAATCTCCGCAGCCAGTTCTGCGCGCTGGATGGGTTTGCCAGATTCGATCCGCAACGACGTAGCGATTTTTCTCAACTCTGGCGGGAATTCACCCGCTGTCACATTGACAGTGACACCAATGCCAAGCGTGATGTGCTTCACGCGATCCACCTCTGCGCTGAGTTCAGTGAGAATGCCAACCAGCTTCTTGCCTCCCATCAAAATATCGTTCGGCCACTTGATTTCCGGGTTCAATCCCGTCACCCGATTGATGGCCCGCCATGTCGCCGTGGCGGCCGCGACTGTCAGTTGCGTGGTCTCTTGCGGACTCAATTTCGGTCGCAGCAAAACGGAAAACCACAGCCCCTTCCGCGCCGGCGAAACCCATGTCCGCCCTAATCTCCCCCGCCCTTTCGTTTGCGATTCCGCGAAAACCACCACACCTTCCTTCACTCCATCGCGCGCCAGTTTTTCCACCACGTCATTCGTCGAAGTCGTCTGCTCGAAGACGCGAATATCCCGTCCGACCACCTGCGTCTTGCCCAGCCGCGCCAATAAATCATCCGCATGCAATACATCCGGCGAACCTACCAACCGATACCCAAGATGGGGATGCGACTCGATCTCGTATCCTAGCTCGCGTAAAACCGCGATGCGCGCTCGTAACATGGTGCGACTGACACCAGTTCTCTGGGAGAGCACAGCGTGAGAAACCGGCCCGTCATCGGGCACCCGCAACGTGGAGAGAATTTGCGCGTCCGTTGTCACAACAATTTGTGCTGGGTTTTAACCATCACCAGAACAGGAAGCAAGACAACCGATGAAAAACTTCCCTCCCCCCAAACAACAAAAAACGGGATTCAGCCTGTGCTGAATCCCGTTTTGAAAAACCTTTTGCGCTCAGTAGCGATTCCCGCGATCTCCACCCCGGTCACCGCCACGACCGCCGCCACCGCCAAATTCACGACGCGGGCCGCGACCACCCCCACCGCCGCCAGGAGGACGATCTTCGCGCGGACGGGCGATATTGACCGTCAATGCGCGACCGTCAAAATCCTTTCCATGCAAGGCATCAATCGCCTTCTGTGCTTCCTCGGGCGAACCCATGGTGACAAAGGCGAATCCACGCGGACGCCCCGTCATGCGATCCATCATGATGTTGGTCTCCACAACCGTGCCGTGTGCGGCGAAAGCGTCCTGGAGATCGTTTTCAGTGGTTTTGAAGGAAAGATTTCCAACAAACAACTTTGTTGCGCTCATGTGATGTTTACTGTCCGACGCCAACTCTGCTACTCCACACTGTTCCCGACCGCCGGGTTTCAAATCATCACTGAACCAAGTTCACTTGAAGATTTACCATGTCGTGGAAGCGACAAGCCATCTATCAGACGGGCCAACTATTTCAGCTTTGCGTGGGATTGCAAGATATTTTCAGCCTTGAGATTTCACCGCAATATTTCCTCGAACTGCCAACATATCCCAATTCATCTCACCAATTTTTGCGCGGAATTCGAGCTAGAATTCGGGGCGTTTCCTCCGCTAGCCTGTCTCCCAATGAACACCAAACAGATTTCCGCCGCCTATCAACTTGCCCGCGAACGCTACGCAGCACTTGGCGTCAACACGGACAACGTCCTTAAGCAACTTGCCAAAGTGCCCGTCTCGCTCCACTGCTGGCAAGGTGATGACGTTGGCGGGTTCGAGAATTTTGGCGGCGCGCTCACTGGCGGTATCGTGGCAACGGGAAATTATCCCGGCAAAGCCCGCACACCTGACGAACTACGTGCAGATGCAGCCAAAGCCCTGTCACTCATTCCGGGCAAGCACCGTTTCAATTTGCACGCCTTCTACGGCGAGTTCGGCGGCAAAAAGGTGGATCGCAATGAAATCGAGCCGAAGCATTTCAAGAACTGGATTGATTGGGCCAAGTCGCTCGGCATCGGGCTGGATTTCAACCCCACCTGTTTTTCGCATCCCAAATCCGCGAGCGGCTTCACGTTGTCGCACCACGACAAGGGCATCCGGCAATTCTGGATCGAGCATTGCCAGGCCAGCCGCGAGATCGGCGCGGCAATGGGCAGGGCGCTCGGTAAAACCACTGTCACCAACGTCTGGATTCCCGACGGCATGAAAGACACACCCGCAGATCGTCGCGGCCCGCGCGAACGGCTGGAGCAATCCCTCGACGCCATCTTCAAGAAGAAGCTAAATCCGAAGCACAATCTCGATGCCGTCGAAGGCAAGCTGTTCGGCATCGGCGCGGAAAGTTACACGGTGGGCATGCATGAGTTTTATCTCGGCTACGCAGTGAAAAATCAAACGCTCGTGTGCCTCGACGCCGGACATTATCACCCGACTGAAAACATGGCGGACAAGGTTTCCTCCGTGCTCTGCTTTGTGCCGGAGATTTTGCTGCACGTGAGCCGTGGCGTCCGCTGGGACAGCGATCACGTCGTTACGCTCACCGACGAATTGAATGCCATTGCGCAAGAACTCGTGCGAGGCAATTACCTTGCTCGAACGCACATCGGCTTGGACTTCTTTGACGCGAGCATCAATCGCATCGCCGCATGGACCATCGGCACGCGCAACATGATCCGCGCGCTCTGCATCGCGATGCTCGAGCCTTACACGACGTACAAGAAACTCGAACGCGACGGGGATTACACCGCGCGCCTCGCCTTGATGGAGGAAGCCAAGACCCTGCCGTTTGGCGCGGTCTGGGATTATTACTGCCTGCAACAAGGCGTCCCCGTCGGCGAAGCCTGGCTCGATGAAGTGAAGAGCTACGAGAAATCCGTTTTGAGCAAACGCGCCTAAGGTTATGGCCAAAAAAGTTTATCTCGCAGTGGACCTCGGTGCGGAGAGCGGGCGCGTCATCGCGGGCATCTGGAACGGCAAAAAACTCCAGCTTGAAGAGATCAACCGCTTCCCCAACGGCGGCGTTTACC
>CAZFNB010000299.1:0-4290 GCA_964520235.1 uncultured Bifidobacterium sp.
CAGCGCCGCTGGTTTGCTGCCTGTCCTAAGACGAAGCGGAAATGATTTTGAATTTGGTTTTCCCTACGATCCGGGGCGGCGCAACCTGCGCTGGATCGCCGAAGCGACGACAAATATCACTGTGTGGACTGGTGCGGAAGTGTTGTTCGATTCCAACACCAGCCTCGCGCAACCAGACGCACAAGGCTGGCTCTGGCTTCCCGAGAATCCTCACCCCAACGCCCGCTTCTATCGCCTCCGGCTGGAGTTGATCGGGGATTGAGGTAGGGCGCGTCACTCCGTGCGCGCCGTCGGGCAAACTCGAAGCAGCGGCGCGCGCGGAGCGACGCGCCTACCAGCCACGCTACTGGATTTCCGATTCCAAAAACACACCCACCTCGGACAGCGCAGGTGACGCCGAGGCGTTGATGATCCGCACACGGAGCTTCTCTGTGCTGAATGGTTTCACGCGCACCAGTCGGCAATTGCCGATGCCCGTGCCGCGATGAAACTCCTCCCACGCGCCATCGCTCCACCGGTCGAGCGCGAATGCTTCGACTCGCTGACCCAGCGGCAGAAACTCGCGTAGTCGCGCGATGTTCAGCGTCGTGTGCTTTCGGAATTCGATCACCAGTGATGCGTTCGTGACGCCATCATCCGTGGCCCAATAGCTTTCACGGCGCGAATCCGTCGCGTTGGCTGCGCGGAACTTTTTTGATGTCTCGCGGATATTCGACGCGCTGACTTTGGCCCGGCGCGCGAGGTCGGTTGCAAACGTGGCATCGAGACGGTGACGGAACTCCAGCAACTGTTTGATGTCCACCTCCGGAATCTGTCCGCGTCGATCGGGCGCAAGATTCAACAGCAACGACGCGCCGCGCCCCACGGAAGCGAAATAAAGATCCACGAGCTGCGTGGCGGTTTTCACTTTCGCGTCTTCGGCAGCGTGATAAAACCAACCGGGGCGGATCGAGACATCGCACTCGGCAGGAATCCAGTGTGTGCCGGGCCGGTCGCCGGAAGTCAGCCGCTTCTGATCGGCTTGGCCCGGCGCGAAGTCGGCGCGATTCAGCGTGGCCCAGCAGGGATCGCCCGCGATGCCGCGTTCGTTGCCGACCCAGCGCAAGTCCGGGCCGCCGTCGCTGAAGATGCACGCGCCCGGCTGAAGTTCGCGCACGAGTTTCACGGTGTTCGGCCAGTCGTAATAACTGCGCCGGTCAATCTTCCGAGTCTCCCGCGCACCACCGTAAAAACCATCGCCGCCATTCGCGCCATCGAGCCAAAACTCGAACACCTCACCGTATTGCGTCAACAACTCGCGCACCTGATTGCGGTAGTAGGTCACGTATTCGGGCCGCCCGTAGTCCTTGTGATTCCGATCCCACGGCGAGAGATACACGCCGAACTTGATTCCCTCGGCGCGACACGCATCAGCGATTTCTTTCACCACGTCGCCCTTGCCGTTCTTCCACGGACTGTTCTTCACCGAGTGTTCCGTGAACGCCGACGGCCAGAGACAGAATCCATCGTGATGTTTCGCGGTGAGAATCAAACCTTTCATGCCCGCCTGCCGCGCAGTGCGCGCGATCTGCCGCGCGTCGAAATCCGTCGGGTTGAACAGCGCGGGAGATTCGTCGCCGTAGCCCCATTCTTTGCCGGTGAAGGTGTTGATGGTGAAATGCACGAAGCCGTAGAACTCCAGCTCGTGCCAGCGCAACTGACGATCGCTCGGCACTGGCCCGAAAGCCGCAGGCGACTCTGCGCGAATCCTCGGGCACAGAAGAACGACAAGCAAAGCGGCAAGCAGGGTTACACTTTTCAGACTCGGGTGGGGCGAGCGTCCTCGCGATCCGGCTCGCCAGTAGTCTCGCCCCACCAAATTGCGCCACCCCGCTATCACGGCTGCTTTCACTTCGCCGCCTCCGCGAATTTTAATTCCCCTTTCACGCGCAGTTCGATCACGCTCGCCATCTTGTCCGGTGCTTCGGTCGGCAATTCCAACACAAGTCCGTCCGCACTGTTCTGCGTTTTGATTTTTGTGTGCGGCGCGGCGAGCAGTTTCGCTTTCACCGTCTCATTCAACAACGGCACGGGCAGTTTTCCGTCGGCCGGCCAGTTGAAAACATGGAGATACAGCGTGTTGCCCTTGCGCGTGCAACGTCCCCACGCGAGTTGCGTCGCGAACGGACTCGCCGTCGTTCCATGGATCGCTTTGCCGTTCACTTTCATCCAGTCGGCGATGGCCTTGAATCCCTCGATGCTCGGCGCGGGCACAGAGCCGTCGGCGGTCGGGCCGATGTTGAGCAGGTAATTACCGCCCTTGCTGGCGATGTCCACGAGATTGCGGATGAGTTCGCTCGCCGGTTTCCACGCGTGATCGTGCTCGCTGAAACCCCACGTCGTGTTCATGGTCATGCACGTTTCCCAATCCACGCCGGGCAATCCTGTCGGCGGAATGTGCTGCTCCGGCGTGACGTAATCTCCGTAACGCGGATCAAGCCGCGCCGCCACACCGTCCGTCTCCATGCTTTTCCAGCCTGCTTCGGGACTGCGGAACAGGCGGTTGTTCATGATGATCTTTGGCTGCTTCGCGCGAACCAGGTTCATCAAGTCAAATGCCCGCCACGCTTCCTGTCCTTGAAAATCCAGCGCGCTGTAATCCCACCACAACAGGTCCACGCGACCGTAGTTGGAGACGAGTTCGCGCACTTCTGCCGCGAGATAATCCTGATACTTCGAGTGATCGCGTGAGCCGTCCGGGTAATGTTTTCCCTTGAGCGGATGCGGCAGTTGTTTGGACTTGGCGTATTCGTACTGGTCGTGATGCCAGTCAATCACCGAATGATAAAACCCCACGCGCAACCCCTCCTCGCGACAAGCCGCGACGATCTCCTTCACCAGATCGCGTTGCAGCACCGATCCTGCGTCGAACTCGCTCACCACCGAATCGTGCAGTGCGAAGCCGTCGTGATGTTTGGTTGTGAATACGAGATAGCGACAGCCCGCGTCCTTGGCGAGCCGCGCCCATTCGCGGGCGAAACCGGGTTTCGGTTTGAACAACGGAATCGCCGCGCGGGCATACGTGTCCGTGTCCGCCTTGACGCGATTTTGAATCCATTCCATCCCGCCGCGATTCCCGACCGCCTTGCTGTCCCAAGTTCCGGCTAGGCCGGAATACAAACCCCAATGCACGAACATGCCGAACCGCGCCTCACGAAACCACGCCATGCGCTGGTCTCGCGCAGCAGGCGTTTCGACGGGCAATCCATTCGTGCTGGCCGCGTACGCTTGCGTGACAGCGATGATCCACGTCAACAATGTGAGTGCTTTGAGCAGGTGTGTTTTCATATCGGTAGTGCTTACGCTTGATTCAGGTGAACGGGCGTTTCCTTGGTAGGGCGCGTCGCTCCGCGCGCGCCGCTGCGTGTTTTGTGAATGACGGCGCGCACGGAGTGACGCGCCCTACCTGAAACGATTGTCTTCATCCGTGTGCATCAGTGTCCATCCGTGGCTACAAATGTTCCCGCCACGACCTTCACGATTGAAACGCTTTCCGCAACAACGCCAGACTTTTCGGCACGGCGGTCTCGGCGTCTTCTTTCCCTTCCATCTCCAGCGAGACGTAGCCGCGATAATTCACCGCCGCCAGCATCTTCGCGATGCGCTCGTAGTCCATCTCCAGCGTATACCATTCGCCGCCGCCAGGATACGTCTTGGCCTGCACGAACACCGCCTTCGGCGCGATCTTCGCGAGTGATTCGTAATCCGCCGTCTTGTACGGCGCTGTCAGGAAATTCCCCGTGTCCATTAGCACGCCGAGCAACGGCGACGGTATCGCATTGACGATACGCAACAATCCCTCCGCCGTGCGCGCCAAGCCCCAATGATTCTCCAGCGCGAGCATCACGCCACATTCCTCAGCCTTGCCGAGACACGCTTCGATGCCGCCAATGCACCATTTGAAACCTTCGTCCTCCGTGTAGCCTGGAAGAATTTCCTCCACGCCGCGCTTCGCCATCAAGTCATCGAAATCTTTAGCCGTGCCCCAGCGACCCGTGTTGATACGCAGTGCCGGGATGCCGAGTTCGTAACATATCTCAATGCACTTCTTTGTGTGCTCGACGTTAGCCGCGACCACTTCCGGCTTCGGACTGACAAATCCCTGATGCGTGGACAGGCAGACTGGCGCGACTCCATGTGTGAACGCCAGCCGCTTGAGCCGTCGCAGATAACCGCGATGCTCCACCGTCAACGCCTCCTTCTCTGGCAATTCCATCTGCCGATGCAAGATGTCCACGCCCTCGACGCCGA
>CAZFNB010000300.1:0-4278 GCA_964520235.1 uncultured Bifidobacterium sp.
CCAACGACTGCGAGCAGGAATATCAGAATGCTGGTGGCTCTTTTCATGGTTCAGTTCCCGTCAGGTTTCTTCAAATCAACCGTCGCACTCGCTGCCATCGAGAACTTGTCCGGATCATCTGGATGTGCCGGATCGAAAACCGATACATCGTTCGCGATGAACTTCGCCAGCGCAGGCACGTTTGCCCTGATGCCCTCCACGACACAGCGCGCGAGTTCGTAACTGCCATAATTATTGTGATGGGTGCCGTCCTGGAATGCCTTGTCCAGATTGGTTCCAAGCGCGCGATAGAGAATTTTGCTCGTCGCGTTCAGATCAATCAACGCCACGCCATCTTCTTTTGCCACGTCACGAACCGTTTGCGGATAACCCGTCAACGTATCTCTCTCGACGCCCGCCTTGCGCTCCATCGAAGTCACCAGCACCGGCGTCGCGCCCTTTGCCCGAGTCTGCGCGACGATCTTTTTCAAGTTCGTCCTGTAAACCGCAAGCGCGTTCGTGGCCTTGTCCTTCATGTCGTTGTGACCGAACTGGACGAACAACCAGTCGTTCGTCTTCATCTCGCTGAACACCTTGTCGAAACGTTTCGCCCCCAGCGAACTCTTGATGGACTCGCCGGATTGCGCGTAGTTCGCCACCGCGATGCCCGGCCCGAAGAAGCGCGGCAACATCTGCCCCCAACTGTTCCACGGCTCGCGGGGCTGATCGCACACCGTCGAATCGCCCGTGATGAAAACCGTCGGTGACTCCGGCGCGCGAGTGATGATGATGCTGTGCAGACACGGACGCGCGCCCAGAAACTCCAGCGTGAGCTTGTCGTCCCAGGAGATCATCTCGTTCTCCTTCTCACGCGCCTTCAATTTCACCGTTGCATCCGCTCCGATGCGCGGTGTGCGGATGTTGACCGTGAACATTCGGGTGACATGACTCCCAGCCTCGCTCCGCGCATCCTCCCACAACAATCGCCGCGCCTCACACTTCACCGTGTTCGTGCTGCTACCATCGTTCGCGCCAAGCATCAGCGTGACGTTGTAATTGTCCTCCGGCAGTTTCACCGAAAACGAAAACGGCTTGTCGCTCGTGACGTATGTGCCACCAGTTTTCAGGGCAGCACCCGGCTCAAAACCAAATCCTTTCTCTGCCGAATAGAGGTTGGTCGTTGTCGCATTGGTCGGATTTGAACCAAAAACAAACGACGCAACCGGCTCGACCGGTGAAGCCATCGCCATCACGGCAAAAAGAACCGCGAGACTTGAAAGAGACAGTTTTTTGTTCATGAATGAGATTTCGTTGGACGGCCTGCCGATGGCTCATCGCTTTTCGCGCAACACTTCCACCAACGCAGACATGTCTTTGTCGCCGTGACCGGCGGCGATGGCTTGGTTGAAAACGGACAGCGCCGCAGCCGTAGTCGCAAGCTCCGCCGAGGTTTTCTTTCCCTCGGCCAGCGCGTAACCCAGGTCTTTCGCCATCAACTTGAGCGAAAAGTTCGGCGTATAATCACGCCCCGTCATCCGTGGCGCGAGCAGTTTCATCAACGGACTGCCCGGCGTGCCGTCGGTCAGGATGGGCAACGCCGTCTCCATCTTCAATCCGGCGCGTTCGATCATCACCAGCGCATCCGCCAAGGCCGCCACCTGCACGCCGCACACGAAATTGTTCACGAGCTTGATGAACGCGCCGCTGCCCGTCGGGCCGACATGCGTGATGCTCTTGGCCATCACCTCGAACACCGGACGCACGCGCGCGAGTGTCGCCGCATCGCCGCCGACAAAGAAACTCAACTGCCCCGCCGCCGCCGGGCCGCGACTGCCGGTGACAGGCGCATCTAGCAATTCACAACCACGTTCCGCCGCAAGCGCCGCCAGTTCCTTCACCCAACCCACCGTCAGCGTGCTGCACTCGATGAACACCGCGCCGCGTTTCGCGCCAGCCAACGCACCCTTTTCACCCAGCCACATCTCACGCGACGCCACGTCGTCAGCCACCATGCTGATGACAACGTCCGCATCCGCGGCAGCCTCACGTGGAGATTTCGCGAGCCGCGCACCAGCAGCAACAAGTGACGCAGCCTTCGTGGCAGTGCGATTGAAAACATCGAGCGGAAAACCATCAGCAAGCAACCGTGCCGCCATGCCGCCGCCCATGATGCCGAGACCAAGAAATGCGATGCGCGCTTTCATCTGGCCCGGATGGTTGAGACTGCGGTCTTCAAATCATCGGACTTCGCGGTGATCATGATTTTTCCCGGCCCGGTCGCACGCACCATGACCAGTGCCAGTCCGTTGAACGCTTTGCGCTCCGGCGACTGGAATGATTCAAAGCTCGTCGGATCGCCGTTGTCCGTCGCCACGATTTCACCCGGGCCTTCGATGGTAAACTTGATCTGATTCTTCGCGCGAGGCACAAGTTGGTCTTTCTTATCGGCAACCGTTACCGTCACGAACGAAAAATCTTTTCCGTCAGCAGCGATAGTCGCGCGATCCGCCATCAGCGTGAGTTTCGTCGCCGCGCCTGTGGTGCGCATCACATCCGTTGCCCACTTCTTTCCATTCTTGTAGGCCACGACCTTGAGTTCGCCCGGCGCGTATTTGACGTCATCCCAGCGCAAGCGATATTCGAGCGCGCCCTTTTTCTTTCGACCAAGCGATTTGCCGTTGAGAAACAACTCAGCCTCGTCGCCACTCGTATAAACGTGAACAGGCGTGACTTCACCTTCGCGGCCTGGCCAGTTCCAATGCGGAAGAATGTGCGCCATCGGCAACTCCGGTCGCCAGCGCGCTTGATAGAGATAGAACCGGTCTTTCTTGAAACCCGCGAGGTCCACGATGCCAAAGTAGCTGCTGCGCGACGGCACTTTGATTTTCCCAAGCTCCTTCAGCTCCGCCTCCACACGCGCTCGCTCGACCGGATCGGAATAATTCAACATCACGGTCAGGTCGTCGTTGTAAGGCGTCGGCTCGCCGAGATAATCGAATCCCGTCCAGACGAATTCGCCGCCGACAAACGTGTTCGTGTCCTGCCCGCGAAATTCCGTGTCCGGCGGCATGGCCCAGCCGGGCGCGTAAAGATCATACGAACTCACCTGCCAGTCGAGGCGACCATCGGCCTTGTTGTCGCTCACCGGGAAAACATATTCGCCGCGCGTGCTGACACAGGACGACGACTCGCTGCTGATGATCGGGATGGCGGAATTCGTCGCACGGAACTTGGCGTAAAGTTGCGGCTTATAGTTGTAGCCGAACACGTCCACCGAGTTCTGGAAACCGTTGAACCCCGCGACATCGTGATTGCAACCCGCCGTCACGAAGCGCGTCGGATCTTCCTCCTTCACGATGGCCGTCAATTTTTTTGAAAGCTCGACGCCCGCCTGGTTGCGCTGGTCGGGCATTTCATTTCCCGTGCTCCACAGGATGACGCTGGGATGATTGCGGTCGCGCCGCACCAGTGCGCGCAAATCCGCCTCGCTCCAATCCGGGAACAACAGATGATAATCGCCGCGCTTCTTGCGTCCCTTCCAGCAATCGAACGCCTCGTCCATCACGAGAAAACCCATGCGATCGCACAAGTCGAGCAACTCCGGTGCAGGCGGATTGTGCGAGGTCCGGATGGCGTTGCATCCCATCTCCTTCAGGATTTCCAATTGCCGTTCCGCTGCGCGTGTGTTGAATGCCGCGCCGAGCGCGCCGAGATCGTGGTGATTGCAAACGCCACGGATCGGCACGCGCTCGCCGTTTAGAAGAAAGCCATTGTCGGCGGTGAACTGGATTGTGCGGATGCCAAAGGTGGTTCCGACACAATCAAGCTCCTTGTCGCCCTGCATGACAACGGCGGCGGCAAAATACAGCTTGGGGTCATGGATGCTCCACAAATCCGGCTTGGCGATTTCAAACTTCGATTGAACTACTACATTTGAATTTACTGCCAGCTTGATGGCTCGGGTGCGAAGCCGGGCGATGTCACTTCCAATTTCACCGCCTTCCGCTCCGTTTCTGTAAAGCAGGACGAGCACATCCCGATCAACCGGCTCGTCTGATTCATTCCTTAGATTGACCACAACGCTGACCGTCGCCTTCTCCTTGCTGACTTCTGTAGTTGTTACCTGGAGTCCCCATTGTTCGACATGCACCGGCGCAGTTTTCGTGAGCCACAAGTTGCGATAGATGCCGCCGCCGGGATACCAGCGCGACGAGTCCTTGGGATTATCAAGCCGGATCGCCAAAACATTCTCGCCACCGACATTGAGGAACGGCGTCAAATCCACCTGCCACGACGCGT
>CAZFNB010000301.1:0-4277 GCA_964520235.1 uncultured Bifidobacterium sp.
TCCGCAAGGAAGTGAGTTGCGCCGCCGGCAAAATCATTTGCATGAGCAGCGTGCACGAAGTCATCCCGTGGGCCGGCCACGTGAATTACGCCGCGAGCAAGGGTGGCGTGATGTTGATGATGAAAAGCATCGCGCAGGAAGTCGCGCCGCATCGCATCCGCGTGAACTCGGTCTGTCCCGGCGCGGTGCGCACGCCCATCAACATGGAAGCCTGGGGCACGCCCGAGGCGTATCGCGAATTGATGAAGCTCATTCCCTACAAGCGCATCGGCGAGCCGGACGACATCGGTCGCGCGTGCGTGTGGCTCGCGAGCGACGAGTCGGATTACATCCATGGCACGAGCATTTTCGTGGACGGCGGGATGACGCTGTATCCGGGTTTCGAGACGGGTGGCTAACCTCGTCTCTTAATCTTAATCGTAATCTTACTCTTAATCCTCAGATACCGGAGAGTAAGACTAAGATTAGGATTAAGATTAAGATTAAGACCGAGAACTCCACGCTCCCACCAAATGAATCCACAATCAAAAATTTCTAATCTGCAATCGAAGGAATGGCTCGAAACCGACGGCCTCGGTGGCTTTGCTTCCGGCACTGCGAGCGGCATCCGGACGCGGCGCTATCACACGCTGTTGTTGACCGCCACCATACCGCCGACAGGCCGCGTTGTGCTGGTGAATGGCTTTGAAGCATGGATCGAGACTCCGCGGGGCAAATTCGCGCTGACGTCTCAACGCTATGCTCCTGACGTGATTCATCCTGATGGCACAAATCATATTAAAAATTTCTCCAACGAACCGTGGCCAACGTGGCGATTCAAGTTTGAGGACGGCACGGAACTGATACAGGAGATATTCGTCGCCCGAGAATCTGCTGTTACAGCGCTCAACTGGCGACTGCTCCATGAGCAGAAGAATGTGCGCCTTTTCGTCCGCCCACTGATCTCAGGGCGAGATTATCACTCACTGCATCACGAAAATGGCGGCTTCAACTTCACGCCCACGCCGAACGGTGAGAAAGTTTTGTTCCGTCCTTACGATGGCGTGCCCGGTTTCTACGCGATGTATTCCTCCAACGGCCACTACACCCACGAGCCGGTCTGGTATCGCAACTTTCTTTATGCGGAAGAGCGTGCGCGCGGCCTGGACGATACAGAAGACCTCGCTTCGCCGGGAGTCTTCGAGTGGGACTTATCCGCCGGCGAAGCGGTGTGGTTGCTCACGACCGCTGATTCTCCGGCGCTCTCACGTAAACGGGATCTGTCGGTGCGTCGGTTTTACGAATGCCTGCGTGAGAATGAAAAACTGCGACGTGCGGAGTTCGCATCGCCGCTCCATCGCGCGGCGGATGCGTATGTGGTAGGGCGCGTCGCTCCGCACGCGCCGCAAAGTGTTTCAAATCCTAGGGACGGCGCGCACGGAGTGACGCGCCCTGCCGCCAAAACCATCATCGCTGGCTACCCATGGTTCACGGATTGGGGGCGCGACACGTTCATTGCACTGCGCGGGCTTTGCCTGGCCACCGGCCGGCTCGCCGACGCCCGCGATATTCTGCTTTCGTGGGCGAACAGCGTTTCCCAAGGGATGTTGCCAAACCGTTTCCCCGACAATGGCGAACAGCCGGAATACAATTCCGTGGATGCTTCGCTCTGGTACGCTGTTGCGGTTCATGAATTTCTTCAGGCTGCGAGTGCCAACCCCGGTCTGATTTCTGTGCGCGACAAGCGACTGCTGCAAGACGCGGTTGAAGCAATACTCGAAGGTTATTCACGCGGGACGCGCTTCGGCATCCGCATGGATGATGACGGCTTGCTCTCGTCGGGAGAGCGCGGTGTCCAACTCACCTGGATGGATGCGAAAGTCGGCGAATGGGTCGTCACGCCGCGTGCCGGAAAGCCGGTGGAGATTCAAGCGCTGTGGTTGAATGTGCTGAAGATCGCGAGCCAGTTCTCGCCCGGCTGGCAAAAGCATTTCGAGCGCGGCCTGAAATCCTTCCACGACAAATTCTGGAACGATGAGCGCGGCTGCCTGTTCGACGTGATTGATGCGAGTTTGCGCGCCGGCGAAAAGGATGCCGCGATTCGTCCGAACCAAATCTTCGCAGTCGGTGGCCTGCCGTTTCAATTGCTCGATGATGAGCGCGCGAAACGTGTCGTTGCGGTGGTGGAGGAAAAGTTGCTCACGCCGCTTGGCTTGCGCTCGCTTGCGCCGGGCGAACCGGATTACAAGCCGCGTTACGAAGGCGGCGTATATCAGCGCGACGGTGCGTATCATCAAGGCACGGTCTGGCCGTGGCTCATCGGGCCGTTCGTCGAGGCGTGGGTGCGCGTGCGCGGCAATACTGCTGCGACGAAGTCGGAAGCGCGGAAGAAATTTCTCGCGCCGCTCCTCGCCCATCTCGACGAAGCCGGCCTGGGCCACGTCAGCGAGATCGCCGATGCCGATGCGCCGCACACACCGCGCGGTTGCCCATGGCAGGCGTGGTCGCTGGGTGAAGTGTTGCGGCTGGACCAGATTGTTTTGTCCGAGTCCAAGCCGGCGCGAAACCGCAGCGGCGAACTTGTGGTCGCTTGAGAGTTTATGACTGACACTAAAATCAAATGCTCACTCTGCCTGGAAGACGTCACGCCGGAAGAGTTGCGGGCGCATCGCGAGCGTGACAAGCGCGAGATGGTCGAATACACCATTGGCGTCATCCGATCTCATCATCCCGAGTGGGCTGAAAAGGACCCTGCGTGCCAGCGATGCTGGGATTACTATGAAAGCCTGCCGACGAAGTGAATTGATCGCATGAATACCGAACAACAACGCCTTGCCGAAACAACCGCCCGCAAGGCTCGATGGAAACTGTGGGGGCCGTATCTGAGCGAACGCCAATGGGGCACGGTTCGCGAGGATTACTCGCCGCACGGCAACGCCTGGGAATATTTCCCGCACGATCACGCCCGCAGTCGCGCTTATCGTTGGGGCGAGGATGGCATTGCGGGCATCAGTGACGATCAATCACGCCTCTGTCTCTCACTCGCGTTGTGGAACGGCAAAGACCCGATTCTCAAAGAACGGTTCTTTGGCCTCACCAACTCGGAAGGCAATCACGGCGAGGACGTGAAGGAACTTTACTACTACCTCGATGCAACGCCGACGCACAGTTATTTGAAGATGCTTTACAAGTATCCGCAGCGCGCGTTTCCGTATTGCGATCTCGTCGAAGAAAACGCGCGGCGCAAAAGCGACTCCAGCCAACCGGAGTATGAACTGCTCGACACGGGCATCTTCGACGACGACCGCTATTGGGACGTGTTCGTCGAATACGCGAAGGCTGGCCCGGATGATGTTTTGATGCGGGTGACGGTTCACAATCGCGGGCCGGAGGCAGCGACAATTCATCTGTTACCGCAGCTCTGGTTTCGCAACACGTGGTCGTGGAAGCCGAACTCCACCAAGCCAGAACTCTCGCTTTCCAATCGCGGCGCCATCTCTGCCAAGCACGAAACACTGGGCGAATACACGCTCCATCTCGACGGCGAAACCGAAGTTTTGTTCTGCGATAACGAGACAAACGGTCGTCGCGTTTTCGGTCTCGCGGAAGCCAAAGGATTTTTCAAGGACGCGTTTGATGAATACCTCGTCCACGGCAATCACGAGGCCGTGAATCCCGAACAGACCGGCACGAAGGCGGGGGTGTTGTACAAACTCACCGTTCCTGCAGGCGGCACGAAACAGATTCGCCTTCGTTTAATAGGTAGCAGCGGACGTCAGTCCGCTCCATCTAATCAGAGCCGGCTCACGTCGGCTGCTACAAAACCGTTCGCCACGTTCGACGCCCTGTTCCTCCAACGTATCGAGGAGGCTGATGCGTTTTACGCCACGCTGCAACGTGGTCTTGAAGACGCCGACGCGCGCAACGTTCAGCGCCAGGCGTTCGCGGGGATGATCTGGTCGAAGCAATACTTTCACTACGACGTCTCCGAGTGGATCAAAGGTGACGCGAATTGTCCGCCTCCGCCTGGTGAGCGAAAGCATGGACGCAATGCCGATTGGCAGCATCTCAACAACGCCGACATCATTTCGATGCCGGACAAGTGGGAGTATCCGTGGTACGCCGCGTGGGATCTGGCGTTTCATTGCATCCCGCTCGCGCTCGTGGATGCCGACTTCGCCAAACACCAACTCGTCCTGCTCACTCGTGAATGGTATATGCACCCGAACGGTCAATTGCCCGCCTACGAGTGGGCGTTCGGTGACGTGAACCCGCCCGTTCACGCGTGGGCCACGTGG
>CAZFNB010000302.1:0-4276 GCA_964520235.1 uncultured Bifidobacterium sp.
GCATCACACTCCCAAATTACTACACATGGAGCACCGCCAACCTCTACTTCAACGGCACGATCAGCGTGACAGGCATCCTGCCTCCTCCGCAAATCAGCGGCATCGTCAACAACGGCACGGATGTGACACTCACTGCGATCAACGGCGCACCAAACGGCACGGTAATCGTACTGTCCTCCACGGACGTTTCATTGCCCTTGTCCTCATGGACACAAGTCGCCTCGGGCGCGTTTGATGGCTCGGGTAATTTCACCAGCAATCCGATCACTGTGAATCCGGGAGATGCACAGCGCTTTTACGTGTTGCTGGCGCAATAACGAATTGAGAAGTTCCCGATTTGCCGGCATGTGCAGCATTGATTGCCATGCCGGCAAAATCGTTTATGAAACGAGTGAAACCAACTCCCACAGCCTTGAAATCACACAAGGGCGGTTTCACCTTGATCGAACTGCTCGTTGTCATCGCGATCATCGCGATTCTGGCGGCCATGCTGTTGCCGGCGTTGAATCGCGCCAGGTTGAAAGCCACCGGCAGCGCATGCCTGAGCAGCCAAAAACAACTCGCGATGGCCTGGATGATGTACAGCGATGACAACAGCGAGAAATTGGTGTCATTCAACACATACGGACTCGACGCCGCGAATCCAAAATGGCGAGTGGATACCCGTTATGTTTCAGTGGTCGTTCCAGTGAGTTACTCTCCTGAGCAAAAGCTCATCTTCATGGTGCAGATGGGTTTCAAGCAACCGGCCGCTACGATTGAAGGCCCGCTGTTCCGTTATGCCCCAAATCCTGACTTGGTCCATTGTCCGGGCGATCAGCGGTTCAAACGTCCCGTTGGAAGCGGCTTTGCCTGGGACAGCTATTCGGGTGTGAACGGGCTCAACGGCGAAGGCGGATCGTTCTTGCTTAAACGTACACAACTGAAAAACCACAGTCAGAGAATACTTTGGGTCGAGGGTGGAGACGGGCGCGGGGAAAATCTCGGCTCATGGACGATGTCCAACTACGGAACTCCCGCACTCGGTTTCACAGACGCCCAGTTCCGTGATTCGCCGGCGGATTTTCACGGTGGCGCAGCAAGTTTCAGCTTCGCCGACGGCCACTCTGAAATGCACAAATGGCTGGATCCGACCACCATCGCCTATGCGCGAAGCCTGAACGTGAACAAGGACGCAGGTTCCGGGGAGCAGACGGCGGCACAGGCCAACAGCAAACGGGATCAACAATGGGTGGCAATCCGTTACCCCACCCCAAACAATCCCTGAATCCGCACAGCCAAAGCGAACGCAGCGAACTCGTGTTCCTGGTTCACTCCCCGAACCATCCCAGCTTTTCCCGTTTGCTCACGAACAGCAGCCCGAGCACCCGCACGCTGACCGTGATGAGGTAGAAACCAAAAAAGATAAGCGTCATCACCAATCCCACCATCAGGAAGAATTTTTTCACGGACGTGGTGAACAGGCCTTTGAAAAAAATCGTCACCATCACCATGTCGCCCATCATGGCAAGCACCGCCACAACCAGCAGCAACCCGAGCGTGGCAAAGTATTCCACCGGCACGCGCATGATGGAACGCACGACGAGCACCGGGTTTATCGCCTTGATCGAGTCCAGCGTCACCACGGCCAGATATGCCATCGGAAAATAACAGAATCCAAGCGCGAGCGCCGGTATCCAGATGATGTTCGCGAACAACGAATCGTTCGCGACTGCCAGGACAAGAAAGGCAAAAAACGGCCCGAAACAGGCGAACAACACCCCGCTGCATTGAAACGCCGGCAGCAACACGTCGTCCCACATGTTCGTCACACTCGGCATCGAAGGCATCTCCTTGTCACCCGTCGCCGTCGTGTGAACGATGCTTTGCAAAAACGCCGCCAGATAACCGCCGATGACCATCGTGCCGATAAGCCCCCACGCTTTCATCCATAGATTGCCGATGACGATCATGATCGGACAGAAATGCAGCAACACATACATCACGCTGCCGCCGATCAGCAAAAAGATGCCGCTGCCCGTGAACGGATAGGCAAATGCGCCGGATAGTCGCCCGAAGAACCCGAGCTTCTCCTCCTTGGGCGGCGTGATGTGAACGCGCACCGGCGCGCAGACGCCACCACACAACCGGCAATTATACTGCCCGACGCCGTGTGTGCTGTGCGTGGCCACACAGAGATCACAGAAATAGACATTGCACTTGGAGCAGAAAAATCTCGCCGGCGTCTTGGGATGCGATTTGCAGAACGCATCGCGCACATCCACCATCGCCTGTCGCGCAGGTGCGAGAGCCGACGACCCCGCAGCCACAACTACAGGTGGTGCTTTTATCGCTGGTTTTGGCGGAGGTGGAATCAGGGCTGCCGCATCTTCACCGAGCAGCGAAACCACGGCCTGCATCTTTGGAGTTGCCGCATTGCCGGATTCAAACAACAAATCCACCGAACCGAATTGCAGATGCTGGCCGTGTTGCAGCAAGGTCTCCGTCACGCGCTTGCGATTCAGGAAACTACCGTTCGTCGAACCAAGATCGCGCAGGAAGACGCCATCATCTGTCACGATGACTTCGCAGTGGTGCGAGGAGACGGACGCATGCGGGATGGTGAAGTCGTTGTCTTCTACACGCCCAATACGATTCGTGCCGGGTTTGAGCGGGATTTCCCAGACCTGTGGCGTGCCCGGATTGACGAGCAGGCGTTGCATGATGGTTTAGAACCAGCCGAGTTTGTCCTTTTTGGTCACGTAGAGCAGCCCCATGATGCGCATGTTGACCGTGAGAAGATAAACGCTCAGAAAACTCCAGAGCATGCGAAAGCCGATCGCCATGAACAGTGTGTTCATGTTCTTTGTCGCAAACGTCACATTCTCGGCCACACCCGCGAGACTGTTACCGAAAAAGCGGAACGCAAAGATGCCGAGGAACAGGATGGACGCGACCAGATATTCGAAAGGCAGTTTGAAGATGGACGGGAACACCACCATCGGACTTGCGGCCATGATGTTGTCCTTCATGGCCACGGCGAGGAAACACATCGGAAAATAGAAACAACCCAAAGCGGCGATGGCGAATATCGGCATCCAGGGAATTCCCGCATCGAAGAAGTTGGCGATCGCCATCCCGATGGGGATGCCGAACGAGATGATCATGATTCCGATGAGACGGAAGCACGATGCAAACAAATCGTCAGGAGCGGCCAGAGACAACGTCTCCTTCTCATCGGCAGCCGTCGTATGAATGATGTTCTGCATGAACACGAACAGATAACCGATGGCAGCCAGGGTCAGCAGAATGTTAAAGATGCCGCTGAACATCTGAAGCAGTGAAAACAAGATCGCTGCCATGATCAGCACGATCACGCCCATGCCTTTGAGGGGATAGATAAACGCGCCGGGCAGTTTGGCGAAAAAGCCTTTCTCGGATGGCGCCGGGCCACGTCGCACGCTGACCGGCGTGCAGCTTCCGCCACAATGCCTGCAGAATCTGGCGGCAACTCCGCCGACGTTACGGGTCGCCACGCACATATCACAGAAATAATGTCGGCATTTCGGACAATAAAATCGCGCGGGCGATTTCATGTGCGATTTGCAGAAGGCGTTGCTTGCCGCTATTGCGGGCCTTGCCATCGGTGGAGGCGCGGCAGATTCCTCCTCCTGCACAGCTTCGGCTTCCTGGGCAACAGGCTGAGGCGCGTGCCCTTCTGGTTTGGAAATGGAGACTCTTAACCCACCCGCCCGCGGAGGCGGAGGCATTGAAACAGGAGGCGCGGCAGAAGCTGATTGCTGCTGGCCGACAAGTTGAGCGGTCGGCAAAGGTTTCGCCACGGTCACCGGTGCCACACCGGCAGCAGATGCCCCCTCGAACACCAGTGCGATTCCGCCAAGTTGCAATCTTTGGCCGGGCTGCAGCGCGGATTCCGTGACTGGTGCGCCGTTCAGGAAACTGCCATTGGTCGAACCCAGGTCTTTGAAGTGAACCCCCTGATCGGTGACGGTGATTTCGCAGTGCGTGGTCGAGACGGACGGATGCGGGATCTGAAAATCCGCCGCGTCACCGCGTCCGATGCGATTCGCGCCCGGCTTGAGCTGGATTTCCCACGCCTGAGGCGTGCCCGGATTGACGATGAGGCGGTTCATTGAAATGAATCCAAAGTTCCCACAGCTGAGTCCGGCAAATAGTAAAAGCACTGCGGGCCAACACAACAAAAAACAAGAGCAACCGTAATCACCTCAATCATTACGATGTGATTGGAGTTGACGGTTGAGGAAGTGGATTGGCG
>CAZFNB010000303.1:0-4269 GCA_964520235.1 uncultured Bifidobacterium sp.
CGCTCCCTTCGCCTTCTTCGCGCGACACTCTCCGCTGCCGACTACATGAATCCGGATAAAGCTTGCCGCGACCGTGATGTCACAAATCCGGCGGCACTGCGACGGCGCGATAGAATCGAGCATCGGATGCGCCGAGGACGACACCCACCACCTGCCCGTTACCACCGCAGATGGAATCGCTCGCGCCGCTTTGGAGATGGCGCGCGGCCTTGTCCGTAAACCATGCCTGACCGCCAGCATCGGAAACCGTCGTCACCACAGGAATCCAGTTTTGCAGGTCGCACGAGCGCTCGATGCGATAGCGCTGGTTGGATTTGCCATTGATGCCGAGCTGGAACATTCCTTCCGCGCGCAACCCATAGGTCAGCACCGCACCGTCGTTGGCCGGGTTGGGTGTGACAGTGGAAAGCGCAGCCAGGGACATCGAGTTCTGGACGACACCGGACAGATTCCAGTTCAACATCGTGTTGCCGGAATCGCCGTTGAAGCCGTCAATGGCGATGCGATATGCGGTGAGGCCGGTGACATTGAATGAAATGCTGCTCTGGGTGTTGACGCCCGGGGAGATGTCGTCGTTGCTGGCAATGGGTGTGAGCGCGTTGACCGCGTTGCCGGTGTACGCGGCCAGCAACGTGTTGAAGGTGCTGCCCACGGTGTTGAATGTGACCGTGCCGCCGATGGGCGCGGTCCAGTAATACCAGATGGAACTGCCGCCTGCGTTGCCCGCGTGATTTGGTTCACCCGTTTCCTTGGTCGCGCCAAGGCTGCTGCCGGAGATCGAACCGCCGACGCCGCCCGTGTAAATCGTCTGCGCGAAATTGTCATTTGCCACGGTCTGGTTGAGCGTGAGGATGAGACTGCCGGACACACCGTTGAACCCGTCCACCGCGATGCGATAAAGCGTGCCTGCCGTGGCGTTGAACGTGACGCGGCTCTGGACGACGCTGCCCGCCACGATGTCGTCGTTGCTGGCAACGAGGCTGAGACTTCCCACAGCGCTGCCGGTATAAACGGCAAGCAACGTGTTGAAACTGCTGTTGACGGTATCCAAAGTCACAGCCTTGGTGGCGGGCGCAGTCCAGTTGTACCACACGGAGTGGCCACCTGCGTTTCCAGCGTGATTCGGCTCGCCGGCCTGTTTGGTGCCGTTGGTCGTAGTCCCGGAAACACTTGGTGAAGTCCCGAGCAAGGTCTGGGCGTTGTTGAAGTTGTCGTTGGCAGGCGGACCCGCCGCACCACCGATGGTGAACGGGATGATCGTCAGGTTGTTGTTGTAGTTTGACTCCTGAATGATCCCAAGCGGGTTGGCTTCAAGTTCCATCGTGTAGTTGCCGTCCGGCAGGCCGGTGATGTCCAGCCACTGACCATCGAGCGAGAAGTCGTAGAGATCGCCCCAGCCCTTCTGGATGCCCTGGTTGCTGCAATCGTACTTGGCGTTGACCGCCGAACTCGGATCCCAACGGAACACGTCGAGCACACAAAAGCCGACCTTCAACCCGACGGACGCGATCTGCCCCGCAGCGTTGCGGAGACGGTAGGACATGTAGTTCTGGAAATGATAGTGCGCGTGGCACGGAGCGTAAACAAACTGAGGATTGCTTGACGGAACTCCAAAGACAAGATCCGCAGCACCCTGGTTTGCAGTCTGCGTGTCGAAGCGGATCAACCGCCGCGTGCCCGGCACCACCAAGCCTTCCAACACAGCACAACTACCCGCCGAGAACGTCTCCGTTGTGATATGAGGATTGACCGCCGTACCGAACACGGTGAGGTCCGGCAATGCCACATTGGCCTGCGCCCAGCGCAACGTGAGATTTCCGTTCGCTCCGTTCGCTCCGTCCACCGCGACGTGATACACAGTCCCCGCCACCGGCGTGAAAGTGACACGGCTGCGTGAATTGTTTGTGCCGATGTTGTTGTTGCCCGCAATGAGCGTAAGCGCATTGACGCTGTTACCCGTATAGACCGCCATCGTCGTATCGAACGCGCTCAACACGGTGTCAAATGTGACGGGACTCGTGGATGGCGCAGTCCAGTTGTACCAAACCGACGGCCCGCCCGCGTTGCCGCCGTGATTCGGTTCACCGGATTGCTTGGTCGCGTTTGCGTTGTTGCCGTTGATGGAACCGCTGCTGCCGCTGATGGCGACGGCGGCTGCGAGATTGTCATTCGCCGGAGCCTGTCCGGTGTTGAGTGAAGCGACCGCGCTGATCGCAGTCCCGAGGGAATTGCTGACGACGACGTTGTAGTTGGCGATGTCGGAAGACTGAAGGCCGGTGATGGTCAGTGTCGCATTCGTTGCGCCGGAGATGCGTCCGTCGTTGAACACAAGGAAACCATCACGCAACCATTGATACGTCAGCGGTGCCGTACCGGCGGCCACCACGCTGAAATTCACCGTGCCCCCAGCGACGTAAGTTTGATTCGCAGGCTGTGTCACGATGCTGGGCGGCGTCGGCCCCTTGCATTTACCGCCGGCATTGGCGTTGTAGATGGAGACAATTTCGTTCGATGAAAGCGGGCGGCCATAGAGCGACACTTCATCAAGCGCTCCGGCAAACTTCCGATCCCAGCCCGTCTGGCCGGACGTGCCGAAGTATAGCGGTTGCGTACCGTAATTCTGAGCGAAGCTCACGGACGCCTGGCTCTGCAACTGACCATTGATGAACAACTGGATGTTGTTCGGATTGCGCACGCACGCGACGTGATACCACACGCCGGTCGAGATGAGCGTCGTGCTGTTGGCGTCGGCACTCTGGCCGGATGAGCCGGTGACGGTGAAGCTGAAATAGTCGCCGCTCGCACCGCGCTCCTTGCCAAGATAGTAACCCTCGAAATAGGAACTGCGCGTGTTCTGTTTGAAGATGATGTATTGCTGGCCGGCGGAAGCCGTGCCCGGGCTGTTCAACGAGTCGAACCGCACCCATGTCTCAATCGTGAAGTTCGTCGGCTTGAGCACGGCGGAATCGGGAATCTGCACGTATTGATTCGTGCCATTGAACGTGAACGTTTGTGCGACCTTGCCTGCGGCTGTGGCGGTGGCTCCACCCACCAGCGACCCGTGGTTCGTGCCAATTGTGTCCAGCGCAGACCCGTCCGCAGCCCACCAGCCGGTCAGACCCGCCGGTGCAGCCACGCAGCCGCCGACCACATTCACCGTGAGTGATGCAACAGCGCTGGTGACGACGCCGGCGATGTTGGTGACGACCACCTGATAATTTGCCGCGTCGTTGGTCTGCACGTTGGAAAGCGCAAGCGTGGCAGTGGCAACACCGGAAACATTCCCGCCATTGACGAGGTTCGTGCCGCTACGCCGCCATTGGTAATTCAGAGGCGCGGTGCCGGCGGCGACAACGCTGAAATTCACCGCCGCGCCGGGCGACACAGTCTGGCTGGCAGGTTGAGTGGTGATGGAGGGCGGTGAAATCACCGTCAGGCCGGCCACAGCACTCGTGATGGAACCGACGGCATTGGTGATGACGACCGAGTAATTTGCCGCCTCAGCACTTTGGACGTTGGTGATGACGAGCGTTGGCGTGAGCGCGCCTGAAACTTTTCCACCATTGGACAGGTTCGTACCGCTGCGACGCCACTGATACGCGAGCGGCGCGCTGCCTGAGCCGACAACACCGAAACTTGCGGTTGTTCCGGCAGCGTTTGTCAGGCTGACGGGTTGCGTCACGATGCCAGGCGGCAACAACACATTGAGCACTGCAACGGAACTGGTCGTGGCGGCGACGGAATTCGTGACCACGACGAAATAATTTCCCGCGTCGGCAGACTGAACCCCGGTCAAGGCAAGCGTCGAGTTGGTGGCATTCGCCAACAGTCCATTGCTGGAGAACCACTGAAACGCGAGCGGCGGCGTGCCCGAGGCAGTGACGGAGAAATTCGCGTTCGCACCCACCGCAACGGTCTGGCCGACAGGCTGGGTGTTGATGACGGGCGGGCCGGTCACGGTGAGCGAAGCGATGGAACTTGTGATCGCGCCCGCTGCGTTTGTGACGACGACGGAATAGTTCGCAGCGTCGGCGGACTGGACGTTGGTGATGGTGATCGTTGAAGTGGTGGCTCCGCTGACACGCCCGCCGTTGTTAAGAGTGCCGCCATTTTGAAGCCAGCGGTAGCTCAAAGGCGCGCTACCTGTGGCGGCAACGCTGAAGGAGGCCGTTGTTCCGGCAACATTCGTGAAACTTTGCGGCTGGGTCACGATGGAAGGTGGAACCAACACGGTAAGCGTGGCAACAGAACTGGTCAGAGAACCGGTGG
>CAZFNB010000304.1:0-4263 GCA_964520235.1 uncultured Bifidobacterium sp.
GGGCAAGGGCAATGACCAGGTCCGCTTTGAACTCACCGCCGCTGCGCTTGCGCCCGACTTGCAAGTCATCGCCCCGTGGCGCGACGAACGCTACCGCAACGAATTCCCCGGTCGCCAGCAGATGATTGATTACTGCGCCAAGCACAAGATCCCCGTGCAGGCCAGCGCCAAGAAGCCGTATTCGATGGACCGCAACCTCCTGCACATCTCCTACGAGGCGGGCATTCTCGAAGACCCGTGGTATGACAGCTACGACCTCAAGAACCGCGGCTATTTCTGCACGCTCTCCGTGCTGCCCGAAGACGCGCCCAACAAACCCGAGTTCGTTGAACTTGATTTCGTGAAGGGCGATTGCGTCGCGGTCAACGGCAAGAAGCTCAATCCGCTCGGCGTGATGAAGGCGTTGAACAAGCTCGGCGGCAAACACGGTGTCGGCCGCGTGGACATGGTCGAGAACCGGTTCGTCGGCATGAAGAGCCGTGGTGTGTATGAAACGCCCGGCGGCGCGATCCTGCATTTCGCGCATCGCCAGATGGAATCGCTTACGATGGACCGCGAAGTCATGCACCAACGCGACGCGCTCATCCCGAAATATGCCGAACTCGTTTACAACGGCTTCTGGTATGCGCCGGAACGCTACGCGTTGCAGGCCTACGTCGAGGAATCGCAGAAGAACGTCACCGGCACCGTGCGCGTGAAACTCTACAAAGGCAACATCATGGTCAGCGGCCGCAAGTCCAAGGTCAGCCTCTACAACCCGCACATCGCCACAATGGAAGCCGACCCGACGAAAGCGTACAACCAGGATGACGCCACCGGCTTCATCCGCCTGAACGGCCTGCGCCTGAAAGTCGCGGCGAAGGTGCATAAAAAGAAATAGCACCGGCAGATTGGTGTGATAATTTTAAACCATGAGCGCCGTTGAAAAAATCAAACTGGCCGCGGCCGAGCTTGGCCCGGACGAACAATACGAATTGTTCCGCTGGTGGACTGGATCGGATGCGTTTCGCCAACGGCAACTTGCCGCCTTGAAAGGCGACATTGCAGCGGGGATCACAAGTTTGGACAGCGGGCAATATCAGACTTACGACGATGCGAACGTAATGCAACTGGCTGAGGACATTGGGCGCGTTGGCCGCGAACGGCTCAAAAAATCCGGCGCATGAACCAATATCAGATTTCACCAGAGGCAAGGGAAGACTTGGATGAAATCTGGCTCTACATCGCGCATGATAGCCCGGACACGGCAGACAAATACATCCACGCCATCGTCTCGCGATTTCCGACGCTCGCCTCCATGCCGCTGATGGGACGCGAGCGGCCTGAATTGTCGCCCGGCTTGCGCAGCTTTGTGGTTGGTCACCATGTCATCTTCTACCGCCTGTTTGACAGTGGCGTTGAAGTTGTGCGGGTGCTGGACGGTGTAAGAGATTTGCCGCCACTGTTTGAATAAACAAATGAACGCCACGATGGAAGCCGACCCGACCAAAGCCTACAATCAGGACGACGCTACCGGCTTCATCCGCCTGAACGGCCTGCGCTTGAAAGTCGCGGCGAAGGTGCACAAGAAGAAATGAATGCAGTTCAGCCCATCTATCCACCAATCGAAATTCAGTATTTGAAGCTCCTTAAAGAGCTTCAGACGATTATTGTAAAGGCAATCAGTTCTTTAGGTGGCAAAAAGCCAGCGGATGCTGGATCTGCGTATCTGGGAAGCATCGCTACCACCGTAAATCGCGCTTCGGATGGCTATTTATTGCTTCGTGAGTCAGCGCGAGTGGATGCTTCGAAACTTTTAATTCGTCCTGCCCTTGAAGCAGTTTTTTGCGGAGTTGCTGCGGTGAAGGATAAAGATTTTCTTTTCCGTAAAGCCTACTCTGAGTGGGAAGAAGATAAAAAGCTCTTTGCTAAAGATGAAGCGGGAAAGAAGGAGGCAAATGATTTTCTAAAGCGCTTCCAAACTCAATTCACAAAGCACAACCCTGACTACCCGGTAAAACTCACGAATATAAAAATTCGTGAGACCTCTGAAATGGCAGGTTTGCTACCCGTATATGACCATGCCTATAGAATTTATTGCAAATACACGCACAGCGCTATGCGGGCAGTCTTAGGGAATCTCAACCAAGGAACTGACTTATCTGATACGCCCACAATTGTTTGGTGTGTGCTATTCATACTCAAACAATTGAAACAATATACCCCGGCTGAAATCCCAGACCTTAATGTTTTCGACCAAAGAGTCGCGATATTGGATGCCGAACTTTCGAAACATCCACCAACACATCGAATTGATATTTCCTAGCGCCGTAGGCGCGCCATCTGTTTTGGTGGGGCGAGCGTCCTCGCGAGCCGGCTCGTCGGTAGCCTCGCCCCACCGGATATGCCGCCCCTGACGGCGGCTCTGTGATTTTGTTGAACGCGGTTCTACAACCATGCCGCGCCTACGGCACTGTAGTTTTGGTAGGGCGCGTCACTCCGTGCGCGCCGTCGTTGCAATCTCAATCGCGTTTGTTGCAACCAGCGTCGGGCAGAGGACTGCCTGGCTTACCGAATACCGTTGCGGTTGCCCCTGGAGGCATGGACACCATTTTTGCAGAATTCTTTTACTGAAATTTTCCATCTCAGCCAGGAGTGACATCCATCTTTGGTGGGGCAAGCGTCCACGCGAGCCGGCTTATCAGCAGCCTCGCTCCACCGATGATGCCGCAACTGCGGTAGTTTCACGGAGCGCAGTCATGTGCAACGCACCCGTTGCAGGTGCTTGCATGCGGCCACCAACCCACGCCAACACCAGAATGTTTGTCCGAAGTTTCCGCCTTGTCACAGAATTGTAACCATTGATTTCGCGCGTTGGTATTGAGTCGTGCCGGTTGGGTTGCTATTTGTGGTGAGGTTGAAACAGAAAATTCTAGTCGTGGATGACGAGCCGGAGGCGGTGGAACTGGTTGAGTTCAATCTCAAGCAGGCGGGTTTTGATGTCGTGACCGCTTCTGATGGGGAGGAAGCGCTGGCAAAAATCAAATCGCAACTGCCGGCGTTGGTGGTTCTCGATCTGATGTTGCCGGAGATTGACGGCATGGAGGTCTGCAAATTGTTGCGTCGCGATGCGAACACGGCGCATATCCCCATCATCATGCTGACGGCGAAAGCGGCGGAGATTGACCGCGTGCTGGGATTGGAACTGGGCGCGGACGATTACCTGACCAAGCCGTTCAGCCCGCGTGAACTGGTGCTGCGCGTCAAAAAGATTCTCGAACGGGCCAGGTCCAAGGAGGCCCAGTCGCCGTTGTTGAAGTTCGGCGAGTTGTCGGTGGATGTGCCCCGGCATCTGGCGACATGGCGTGGAAAGAAACTCGATCTCACGGCCACGGAGTTCAAATTGCTGACGGTGCTGGCGCAGCGTCGCGGACGCGTGCAATCGCGTGACGCGCTGTTGCGTGACGTGTGGGAATACGACGCGACGATTGACACGCGCACGGTGGACACGCACATGCGGCGGTTGCGGGAAAAGCTCGGGCAGGCGGCGAAATATCTCGATACTGTGCGCGGTGTCGGGTATCGGTTTGTGGAGTGAAGACTTTCACTTTCAAGTTTCCACCACCCGTCGGTGCGGGGTTCGATCCATGTTCTGGCCTGCGTTGAGTCTCATTCTCTTGCTTGTGCTCGTTGCGCTCCATCTCTGGTGGCGCGGAAGGTTGTTGCGCGAGCGGGAATCCTGGCGCGAGGCGGCGGCAAAGGGATCGTCACGCGAGCAGGCCATCGCTGTCGAGGCGGGTGCGCGGCAGGACGCGTTGTTCGACAGCATGATCGAGGGCGTGCTGCTGCTGGACGAAGCCGACCGTGTGCAACTGGCGAACCGGGCTTTTGCACAGATGTTCGCGACGGTGGGCGTGTTGCGCGGAAAATCCTTGATGGAAGCCGTGCGTGTGCATGAAGTGATGGAGATCGTGGAATCCGCACGGGCGGAGGGCCGGGTGGTTGACCATGAGTTGCGGCTGCCTGGCGAACCCGAGCGATGGTTGCAGGTGAACGCGGTGGCGTTGACCGGTGTTGACCGGCGGCGGCTCGGAACGATTCTTGTCTTTCACGATCTGACAAATCTCAAGCGGCTCGAACGGACACGCCAGGAATTCGTGGCGAACGTGAGCCATGAGTTGCGCACGCCGCTGTCTCACATCAAGGGTTACGCGGAAACGTTGCTGGGTGGAGCAAAGGATGATCCCGAGGTCGCCACAAAATTTCTCCAGACCATCGAGCGCA
>CAZFNB010000305.1:0-4251 GCA_964520235.1 uncultured Bifidobacterium sp.
CCTGCCGCACCAGCAACTCGCCGAACGATTGCGCTGCGCGGATGTTTTTGTGTTGCCGTCGCTCGAGGATGGATTTGCCGTCACCGTCGCCGAGGCGCTGGCGTGTGGGCTGCCCGTCATCACCACACCGAACACCGGTGCAAGCGATCTCATCACGCCGGGCGTGAACGGAGAAGTTGTTCCCATCTGTAACTCGCAGGCGATTGCGGAAGCGGTTCTGACATGGGGCGACAAAATCATGGCGGGTGCAACGAATCCGAAAAGCATGCTGCTGGATCGTTCGGCTCTGACTGTCGAACGGTTCGAGGAGACGTTTTTGAAACAACTTTCCGCTTTGGGACTGTGAGCCCCGGACTCGGTTCACAGCTTGATGGCAAACGCTAGAGAAGTCTGGCCGATGCGCGACACGCTGTAACCGCTCTCCAAAAGGAACCGCACCACGTCCGGGTCCGCAACACGACAATCGTGCCATGCGATGATTCCGCCGCTGCGCAACATCCTCCAGCCCTTCATCGAATCGTTCTTCACGTAATCGTAGCTGTGCGCGCCGTCCACGAACACAAAATCCACCCGGCCTGCGAGCGGTGTTTCATCAAACTTCGCCGAGTCCTGCTTCAGAAACTGGATGCGCTGTCGCAGCGCAGCCGGTACGAGCGATCCTTTCCCGGTTTCGCGCGCGATCTGTAATTCGTCGGGATCGGAGATGTGCAGATGTGTTCCCGATTCGTCCGGCAGGTCGAGCGTGCGGATCTCCGCGTCTTCCGGCAGGTTCAATGCGAGCTGCGTGATGGATACGCCCTTGTAGGTGCCGAACTCGAACACGCTGCGCGCCCCGGTCTTCTTCATCAACAGCACGAGACACAGCCATTCCAGCGCGGAAAGTGATGCGTGCGTTTTTGGAAATGTGGCGAGCGAGATGTTTGAAATTGCGCCGCCGTCCGGCAGCAACTCCTCCGGTGAAACGAGTTTGAGCCGGAGCAAATCCGTCGAGGCATCCGTCACTTCCTCTGCCGCGTGGAGTGCGTTGCCGAGCACGTGCGCGAGCCGGGATGGACGCGAAATTATTAGACGCACCGTGCATCCCGCTAAACTGAGAAGCTTTCCTACCGAAGTCATCACTCCAACATAGATTGACGCACCTTTTCTAAAAAGTGTTTTTTAATTCAAGAAATCAGATTTGGAGTTTGTGATATTCCTCAAGTAGCCACAGAATGCCAATAGTTCGCTGACAGTAAACGGCAGCTTGTAAATTGCTTTATGCCCTTGGACTGTTGGCATTGTTTACAAATGGATTGCGTCATCGGCTCAGGCCCGTCCGGGGTTGCGTGCGCGGCTGCGTTGCTCAAACGCGGACGCTGCGTGCTCATGCTCGACGCCGGCCTGCGGCTCGAATCCGACCGGGAGGCGCTCGTAAAAAATCTCAGCCGTTTGCCCGCCGAAAACTGGAGCGCCACCAATCTCTCGCGCCTCTAGGAAGGTATGAATCCCGGAGCGGCGGGCATTCCGCAGAAACTTCTGTTCGGCTCGGACTATCCGTATCGCGACGCGGAGCGCGAGTTGGCGTGGATTACGGCGGCACGGGCTTGCGCGCGTCGCTTGCGCTTGGCGGACTCAGCACCGTGTGGGGTTCGGCCATGTTGCCCTACGCGCAGAAGGACATCAACGACTGGCCGATCAGTCTGGATCAACTCGCCCCGCACTATCGCGCCGCTGTGGAAATCACCGGCCTCGCCGCCGCGCGCGATGAACTCGAAGAACTCTTTCCGCTGCATACGGAAAAAATCGGCACGCTCGAACTCAGCCGTCAGGCGCAGGCGATGCAATCTGCGTTCGTCCGCAATCGTGAGGTACTGCACGCCGCGGGCTTTCGTCAGGGTCGCGCGCGGGTGGCCATGCAAGCGAGCGGCGGCGGGCGCGAACCGGCGTGCATCCACTGCGGGCATTGCATGTATGGCTGTGCGTACGGTTGCATCTATTGCTCCGCCGACACGATGGCGCGCTGGAAAGAAAATCCGAATTTCACTTACCAGTCCGGCTGGATCGTGAATTCTGTTGCGGAGTCCGGCGAAGAAGTTTTTATTCGCGGCCACAAACGCGGGTCGAACGAGTCGTTCGAACTTAAAGCCGAAAGCGTTTTTCTCGCCGCCGGAGTGATCCCAACGACGGGCATCCTGCTTCGTTCTGCGCCCGGTGGAGAGAACACGGCCATCATTCAAGACAGCCAGTATTTTCTGCTGCCCGCATTGCTGACGAAGCGCATCTCCGGCGTGCAAACTGAGCGCCTGCACGCGTTGAGCCAGTTGTTCGTCGAGTTGCTCGACCCGCAGATCAGCCCGCACCTCGTCCACTTACAGGTTTACACTTACAGTGATCTCATCGGCCGCGCCTTGCGCAACTCGATGGGACCGCTGGCCAAGTCGCTCGAACTGCTCGCGCGCGAATTCGACGGCCGCATGGTGTTGTTCCAAGGCTACCTGCACTCGGCGCACTCCAGCCGGATGAGCATGCGACTGGAGCGCGACGCGAACAGTGGGCGCGGTAAACTAGAAATGCAACCGCTCATCAATCCCGACTCGGCGCGGCGGGTGAAGCGAGTCGCGCAAAAGCTGCTGCACCACTGGCGGCGGCTCGGGGCGATCCCACTCACGCCGATGCTCAAAGTCGCCGAGCCGGGCCGCAGTTTTCATTGTGGCGGCAGTTTCCCGATGAGCGTAAGGCCCGGCGCGATGCAGACAGACAAGCTGGGGCGTCCGTTCGGCTGGCAACGCATCCACGCCGTAGACGCGACCGTGCTGCCGAGCGTACCTGCCACCACCATCACTTTCACGGTCATGGCCAATGCGCACCGCATCGCGACGGAAGCAGAACAACCTCTCACTCCGGCCCTCTCCCCATCGGCTGGGGAGAGGGTGGCCGAAGGGCGGGCCAGGGAAGTTGCATTCATGAGCACTGACAAAATAATTTGCGCCATCACCGGCTCATCAGGCTGGGTGGGCGGACGATTAAAAAACTTTTTAGCTTATGCCGGATGGGACGTCGTGGAGTGGACGCGCCGGCCTTCGTCGCCCGGTAAATCGGTTTCCTTCCGTCTCGGCGATGACGTTGACCCGAAGCAATTCGCCGGCGTCAAAGCGCTGGTGCATTGCGCGTATGATTTCAGCGGCAAGAGATGGGAGGACATCGAGCGCGTGAACGTGCGCGGATCGGAAAAACTTTTGCGCGCGGCGAAGGCGGCGGGCGTAGAGCGCATCGTGTTCATCTCAACCATCAGCGCGTTCGACGGCTGCCGCTCACTCTACGGCAGGGCGAAGCTGGCGATCGAGCACATCGCGAGCGAAGTCGGGGCGGTGATCATCCGGCCTGGCCTGGTGTATGGCGACAAACCCGGCGGCGTGTTCGGCGGTTTGGTGAAGCAGACGCAGGGTGGGAAGTTCGTCCCGCTCATCGGTGGCGGCGGGCAGTTGCAATTTCTCGTTCACGAACAAGATCTGGGCCGCTTCGTGTCGCGCTGTCTGGCAGGAGAAATTTTTGAACGCAACCCGATCACCCTCGCGCACGTCCAATCTTGGACACTGCGGCAAATGTTGAGTGAGTTGGCTGCGGTGCAGGGGAGGCGCGTGACGTTCGTGCCCGTGCCATGGCGCGCGGTTTGGTTGACGCTGAAAATCTTGGAGACGCTGAAATTGCCCGCGCCGTTCCGGAGCGACAGTTTGATCAGCTTGATTTATCAAGATACCGCGCCGTCGTTTGCGCCAGCCGACTCACTCGTCGCGGAGCGCCGAGCATTTCAGGTAACGCGACAGTTGATTGGCTAAGATGTGAGTTTTTTCAGTTCGCGCCTGGACTTTATTCCTGGTTTTCGTATGAAAAATTATCTTGGCTGAGGAGGTTTACGCGACAATGTTTTCAAGCCGAGCACGCTCATGAAAAAGCTGGAGAAGATCGCCTGCACGCCCAGCACCACGAGCGTCACGGCAGGCACGATACGGTGGAGGTTGTCCGCATATTGAAGCGCGCCGTAGCCGGCAGCCTTCCAGAACCAAAGCGCGCGAACCAGCAACGACACGCCGACAAACAAAACCACCAGCCCGAACACGATGCCCTTCTCGAGCGTGAACAAACGGAAGGTGTTCGAAAATTTCGGATCTTCCGGCAACAACCCCTCAGCCACTGCAAACACCTTGGTGAAGAAAGCAAAGGCGACAAGCTGCACACCGACGATCACCGTCATGCAAGCCACCGCGAGCGTGC
>CAZFNB010000306.1:0-4243 GCA_964520235.1 uncultured Bifidobacterium sp.
GACCTCCGATTTCTGGATTCTCATGCGTGCCTGGACGTTTGCGCAGAAGAATCAATTCCGCCTCGATGCCTGCCGCCGCCTCGGCATCCACGCTGTCACCGCCAAACAAGTCGGCCCGCTGTTTGAGCAATTCCTGCGTATCGCCAAGGACGAAGGACTCGACACCGTCCCGCGCGAGATCAAGGATGAGGCGTTGCAGAAGTGCATCCTCATCGGCTTCAGCGACCGCGTCGCGCGCCGCATGGATCAAGGCACGTTGCGCTGCGAACTGGTTCACGGTCGGCGCGGCGTGCTCGCGCGCGAAAGCGTGGTGGACAAAAGCGAACTGCTCGTCGTCGCCGAAATCCGCGAAGTCGAACAGCGTGGCGGCGAGGTGAACACCATCCTCTCCATCGCCACCGCCATCGAAGCGAACTGGCTTCGCGAGCTTTTCCCCGACGACATCAAAAGCGAAACGCATGTGCAATGGGACGCGCAAGCCAAGCGCGTGCTCGCTGCCGAACTGGTGCGCTTTCGCGATCTGGCGCTCGCCGCCAAACGCATTGACCCGCCGCCCGCCGATGCTGCCGCGCGCATGCTCGCCGAAGAAATCAACGCGGGGCGTTTGCCGTTGCCGAACTGGGATCATTCTGTCGAACAATGGCTGCTGCGCTTGAAGCTGCTTTGCCAGCACTGCGCGGACTTGCAGTTGCCGCCCATCACTGACGACGACAAGAAAGCCATCATCGAACAGCTTTGCCACGGCGCGGTCAGCTACAAGGACATCAAGGAGTGCGAAGTGAAGCCCGTGGTGATGTCGTGGTTGTCGCACGCGCAACGCGAGTTGCTGGACAAACACGCGCCCGAGCGGCTGACGCTCTCGAACGGTCGCACGCCCAAGGTGAGCTACGAGGAAGGCCGCGCACCGTTCATCTCGCTGCGCATCCAGGAACTTTACGACGTGAACCAGACGCCGAAGATTGCGCTGGGCCGCGTCGGTGTGACGGTTCACATCTTGACGCCGGGCATGAAGCCGATCCAGGTCACGTCCGACCTCGCAAATTTCTGGCGTGAACATTATCCGAAGATCAAATCGGAGTTGCAGCGTCGTTATCCGAAGCACGAGTGGCGGTAGGTGTGCCGATTTCCAAGTCAGCACGTTTTCTGAACCAACTTTCTCTCGACACAAGTTTTACCCCAGAGCAGAGTTGGAACATGAATCTTGGATCGCATTCTCATCAGCCTTACGCAAAGGCTGGAAGATTTTTCGCTCTCGTCACTTTGTTCATCCTTGGATTCGCGGTCGAGCTGGCATTTGCGCAGACTGGCGCCATACAAATGCTCGACAAAGCACATGCGGTCAGCAACCGATTGGCAAAACTGACCAACGTAGACGTGCCGGCAAAGTGGAAAGGCAGCGCCAAGACAAACATCACTCAAGATACAACTCGAATAGAGCATTTTCGCGGCACCAACATGGTTTTGGAAGTTCGATGGAACAAAGAGTGGACTGGTGTTCATTCAAATCGGTTCACCGCTCGGATTTTCGATGGCACGAACAGACTGGCGAGAATTTTCTGGATACCTGACCGGGGCACCGTGACGATGGGATTGATGGAATCAGGAGGAGACTACGAGGTTCAGACCACGGTAAAAACGAATGGCAGAATATCGGTGACGGTTTCCGGAAAGTCTGGATTCATGGAATGGGTTGAGGTTGACGGGCGAAATACACACCTTGCTGACGATTTGGAATTCACCAAAAGTGCCACAATTTTTGCAGAAGTGATGAAACCGTTCATGGAAGCGGTGGACAAGTCAATCGGGATAGACAAGCCCAAGTAGGACAAAGACCCACGCGATCGGCCTCATGATCATGCTGGAAAAACTTAACAACCTGTTCCGTCCGGCAAAGCTTTCGCGTGCGCGGATCATCCTTGCGCTGTTCGTGGCGGTGGTGGCGGACGGATTGCAGATACTGCTTCCTGTGCCTCCCGCACCCGAAATCGTTGACGTGATCGCAATGGCGTTGACGATGTGGTTGCTGGGATTTCACGTCCTTTTGTTGCCAACCTTCGTGGTCGAGTTTCTTCCCCTTGTGGACATGTTGCCCACGTGGACGGGCTGCGTGATTGCCGTGATCGCTTTGCGCAAGCGCGATCCAAAGCCAGCGCCGCCTGCGACAGATGTTGTCGAATCGAACCGCGTCGCAATTCCACCCGCACAGTCCGGGCCGCCAAAGATTGACTTGCCGCCAGACCCGGATTCAAATCCTTCCTGACAATGAACGCCGAACCCATTCTCATCGCCAAAAACAAAGCTGACATTTTTCTGCTGCCGCAAATGGCCAATCGCCACGGGTTGATCGCGGGTGCGACGGGCACGGGAAAAACCGTCACGCTGCAATTGCTCGCGGAAAATTTCAGCGCGATGGGTGTGCCGGTATTCCTCGCCGATGTGAAGGGTGATCTGGCCGGCATTTCGCAACCGGGCGGGCAGTCGCCAAAAATTTTGGAGCGGGTGAAGCAACTCCAGATTGACGGTTACACGCCGGCGGGTTGTCCCGTGACGTTCTGGGATGTGTTCGGTGAAAAAGGTCATCCGGTGCGCGCAACGATTTCCGAGATGGGCCCGCTGCTGATGGCGCGGTTGCTCCAGCTCAACGACACGCAGGCGGGCGTGTTGAACATCGTCTTTCGCATCGCCGACGAGAACGGCCTGCTGTTGCTCGATCTGAAAGATTTGCGCGCGATGCTGCAATACGTCGGCGACAACGCGACGCAGTTCACCACGCAATACGGAAACATTTCGCCCGCGAGCATCGGCGCGATCCAGCGCGGCCTGCTCACGCTCGAATCGCAGGGCGCGGACAAATACTTCGCCGAGCCTGCGCTGAACCTCGATGATTTTCTCCAGACCGATCCGAACGGGCGCGGCATCGTCAACATCCTCGCCGCCGACCGCCTCATGCAATCGCCGCGCGTGTACTCGACACTGTTGTTGTGGCTGCTCTCCGAGTTGTTCGAGCGATTACCGGAAGTCGGCGATGTATCGAAGCCAAAGCTCGTGTTCTTTTTCGACGAGGCGCATCTGTTGTTCAGCGACATTCCGCCCGTGTTGCTCGAATCCATCGAGCAGGTGGTGCGGCTCATCCGCTCGAAAGGTGTTGGCGTCTTTTTCGTCACGCAAAATCCGGCGGATGTGCCCGACAAGGTGCTCGGCCAATTGGGTAATCGTGTGCAGCACGCCTTGCGCGCCTTCACGCCACGCGATCAAAAATCGGTGCAAACCGCCGCGCAGACCTTCCGGCAGAACCCGAAGATCAATACCGAACAGGCGATCACCGAACTTGCCGTTGGCGAGGCGCTTGTGTCCTGTCTCGACGAAAACGGCCAGCCGCAGGTCGTGGAGCGCGCCTTCATCGTGCCGCCGCGCAGCCAGCTTGGGCCTATTGCTCCGCAGCAACGGCAGCAATTGATGGCTAACTCGCTCGTTGCTGGAGTCTATGACAAGGTGATTGACCGCGAATCGGCTTACGAAAAATTGACAAAGGCCGTGCAGGCTGCGCCTCCGCCTCCGCAACAATCTGGAGGAGGATTCTGGGGAAGAATTTTTGGCGGTGGCACGTCCACGCCTCCGCCGATTGCTGCCCCTGCTCCCCGAGCGCCCGGACGACAACCGGATTCGATGGCGACGATCGTTGCCAAGACTGCGGCGCGCACGGTGACGGTTGCCGTCGTTGGAACGATTGCGCGCGGCTTGCTGGGCAGTTTCCTCGGCGGCACCCGTCGCCGGCGTTGACCCGATTGTGAGCGTGCGCTCCGAACAACTTCTCCAACCGCTGAAGCAATACTTCGGCTTCGGCTCGTTCCGCCCGTTGCAGGAGGAAATCATCCGCGACTCGCTCGCGGGCAAGGATGTCTTCGCCGTGCTGCCGACCGGGGGCGGCAAGTCGTTGTGCTTTCAACTTCCGGCCCTCGTGCGGCCGGGGCTGACCGTGGTGGTGTCGCCGTTGATCGCGCTGATGAAGGATCAGGTGGACGCGCTGCAAGCGGCGGGAGTGGCGGCGACGTTCCTGAACTCGTCGCTCGGGGCGGGGGAGTCGAAACCCCGGTTGCGCGGCTTGCACAATGGCGAGTTCAAGCTGCTCTACGTTGCGCCCGAGCGGTTGCTGATGTCAGGCTTCCTCGACGACTTGAAGAAGTGGAATGTCGCGGCGTTCGCGATTGATGAGGCGCATTGCGTCAGCCAGTGGGGGCATGAT
>CAZFNB010000307.1:0-4243 GCA_964520235.1 uncultured Bifidobacterium sp.
GGAAGGCATGGTTGCCTGGTTCGACATCCGGGAACTGAACGTTGAAGGACGCGGCTGGACAAACACGTTAAGTTTTTTTGACCGGTTGCCAGCCACCGCAAAAGACAAGGTTCGCGAGCCGGTGTGGAACTTGAGCCGACATTCGGCCGGAATGTGCGTGCGCTTCGTCACCGATGCGACAACGATCCACGCGCGCTGGGCGCTGCATAATCCGTGGCTCTCGATGGCAAACATGACGGCCATCGGAGTCAGCGGACTTGATCTTTATGTGCGGACGGAAAACGGCGGCTGGCACTGGCTCGGCGTCGGCCAGCCAACCGCGCAGACGAATTCGGTGAAGCTCACGGAGAATCTGTTTCCGGGCAGACGCGAGTATCTGCTCTACCTGCCGTTGCACAACGGCACACACTTTGTCGAGATTGGCGTTCCACAAACGAACACGCTTGCAAAAGCGGGCGCGTGGGGGACGGGTGAGAGCAAGCCGATTGTCCTCTACGGCACATCCATCACGCATGGCATCAGCGCGTCGCGGCCTGGCATGGTTCACACCGCAATCCTTGGCCGCAGATTCAACTGGCCGACGATCAATCTCGGTTTCTCCGGCAATGGCAAGATGGAGCCGGAGATGGCAGACCTGCTGGCCGAACTCGATCCGGCTGTTTATGTGATTGATTGCCTGCCGAACACCGTGGCGGATGAAATCAAGGAGCGCGTCGAACCACTCGTCCGCAAACTACGCGCAGCACATCCAAAAACGCCCATCGTGCTCGTCGAAGACCGCACGATGCAGGATTCGTTTCTGATCAAGGGACGCATGGAGTATTACCATCTGAAAGATCGCGCCGAACTCAAAGCTGCGTTCGAGCGTCTTCAAAAGTCCGGCGTTGAAAATCTTCACTACATCCCCGGTGAACATCTTCTCGGCGACGACGGTGAAGGCACGACCGACGGTTCGCATCCGAACGATCTGGGCTTCACGCGGCAGGCTGAGATTTTTGCCGGCGTTCTCGAGCCGTTATTGCAGGCGGGAAAATAGGATTTGATTCCGCTACGGCTGCCAGACCGCGCGCCAGTATTTCAAAGGGGACGAACTGGAATTCGTCACGTTCAGTGTGTTGCCCGTGAGAGTATTCGTGGAAACGGATGTCCATGCCGTCAGGTTGGTGGAGCTTTGGATCACATAACGCACGTCCTGCTGGCCTTGAAGCTGAAACACGAACTGTCCCCCTGTGGCCGGCGTAATCACCGCCAGCTTCGGTGCCGAAGGCGCGAGCGTGATCAACGTCATGGAATACGGCGGGAACGAGTAGATGAAATTCGTGCCCGCATTGGCGATGCTGTTTGTCGTGATGTCCTTGCTGGCGGCAGGCCCGTTGGTGCGCGCCGCCTCGTCGTTAAGAATGCCAAACGAACGGACAGTGGCAGCAGAAACAGGCGTGAAACCATTCACGACGATCTGTGCATTCAGATTCGTGACAGTGAACTTGTTGAGCACGAGGAGGGAAACAGAGCCATTCGCGCGCCGGGCCGCGTAGGATGAAAGAAACGCGTAGTCGTTGGTTGCGTTGAGAATCTTGTCGCCCGGACGTGCGAACCATTGCATCAGTTTCGCAGCGTAAAACGCCGGGTGGCGGGTGTTCAATCCGTTGACCATCCCAAGATCGCCGTAAGTGCGCCAGCCGTAGAGGTTGGGTCCAAAAAATCCGCCGGTGTCCGTGCCGTTGCGCAGATCCCACCACACAAATCCCTTGAACTCGGTCTTCAACAACTGCCCCAGGCTGTCAGCGTAATACAGTCCGTTCACGAGACTGGTGGATTGCCGGCCTTGCGCTCCAGAATCGCTGTTGTTCTCGGTGCATACGATTTCAATGTTGGTTCCGCCGGTGCCGAAATAATCCGTGATCTGCTGACGCAAATCCGCCGCGTCCGCAGCCCAGTTTCCTGTGGACTGAAGCAGCGTGGCGTCGTTATCCGGTGAAGCGGAAGGATTGTTTGGATCCGTCCATTGCGGATAGACGTGGTGGACGAGAAAATCCGGGGTGACGCCAAGGTTTTTGAGCGTAGCGAGGACGATTGGTGTCCAGCCGTAGTTCGTCTGGCCCGTGCGCGGGTTGTAGGCGGGGTGCAGATAGTTGAACTGATTCGAATAGTTGCCCTCACCCGGCACAACCGGAACACCGATCTTGATGGTGGGATCCGCCGCCCGCATCTGTGCCATGTAATTTGAAGCGCGCACGGCATACGTGTATGGATCGTGATGGAAGGCGTTGGTGTCCGTTTCCCACAAGCCGTAACACTCGTTGCCGATCTCCCAGTATTTGTAGCCGAGATTGTTGGTGATGTTGGCGTGCCGCACCCACCCGGCGGCTTCCTGCGGCGTGCCGCTGCCGTAGTTGACCGTAATAAAGGCTTGCACACCTGCATTCGTGGCAACGCGAACCATCTCTCCGAACGATGCCTGCCATTCCCATGTGTTGGTGAGCGTCTTGTTGGATTGCCAATGATATTCATCCGATAGTGAGCCACCAGGCATACGGACAACGGTTGTGCCCATTTCCTGCAACAGCGCTGTCGTGGTTATGTTGCTCGGAAAATCATAATACCCATCCCACATGGCGAGGTTCACGCCGAAGTGCCGCTGATCCACAGTCTGCAACGTCTGCGTGGTGTTGACACTCACATTGACGAAGGCAGGAATGGGCTTGGGATTGAACTGTATGTCGTCCAGATAAAATGTTCCCGATGTACCGGAACTGGTGAGTTGAATGTTGATGCGATGCAGGTTTGTGGCCGTGGCCGCTCCAAGTGAACTGAGGGAGATGGTGTACTGCTGCCAGGTGTTGGCAGGAAGTCCGGTGGGAATTACATACGCGGGCCCGCTGCTATTGTCGGGATAACTGAAATAGACCTGCAAACGTTGTCCTCCCGCGATGCCTCCGTGCGCCCAAAACGAGAAATTGGTATAGGCGGCCAGACTGTAATCCGAGTGATAAAACGAAATGCCCTCCCACACCGCCGCAGTGGCACTGATGGATTTGCTGCCGCTGTGGACCGGAGTTGTGTTGTTCAGATTTCGCGTCGCCCAACTCCAGTCCTGAAATCCGTTCGTGAGGTAATCCGTATAGATGGGCAACGCGAACTGGGCGCAAGCAGGTCGTGAAATCGCGAGCAACACCAAGAAACAAAATGCGAGGTTTCTTTTGGAATCCCTCGCAGCATGGGCGAATCTCAGATTGAACATGACTGGTTCAGGATAGCATCAAAATCACGCAAGAACCAGGATTCATCATCATGGATTTCTGAGCGCTGATGTTCGCTCCGCCAGCCAGACAGTATCCTGGTTTGGCGTACCATCCGCGTTCTTGCTGGACTTGGCCACGAGACTGTTGGGAACACCTTTGACCGGAGGTTTTGTGTCGTTGTGTTTCCACTTGTGGATTTCCGAATGCCCATCCGCAAAGGCGACTCCACCCGCCCCGTTGTGGTAACTGGCCGGATAGTCCACGAGATATCCGGGCACGGCAGGTGTGGCCATCGAAGAATCGTTGATGCTGTCCGTGTGCTCATCCATCAGAACCCAGAGATTTGCAGGTCCGGGCCTGCTGATCATGGACAGCTTGTTATAGGTCAGCCATTTCGTCTGTGGCACGGTGTAAGTACCGTTGTTATTGTTCAGATGACCTCCATCAACCGGCTGCTGACCACGCAAAGTCTCGACGTCAAGGAGGGCCCGAACAAGGTCAGCATCGCCATCGGCAAGGACTGGGGCACCGGCGCCTATGTGGTGGCGACGCTGCGCCGCCCGCTCGATGCGAACGCGCAGCGCATGCCCGGCCGCGCCATCGGGCTGAAGTGGTTCGGCATCGACAAGGCCGAGCGCACGCTGAAAGTGAGTCTGACTCCGCCGGCGCTGGTGCGCCCCGGCACGCAGCTTTCGCTGCCGGTGAAGGTCGAAGGGCTGAGCCGCGGCGAGGACGCCAAGATCGTGGTGGCGGCGGTCGATGTCGGTATCCTCAACCTGACCAACTACAAGCCGCCGGCGCCGGACGACTACTATCTCGGCCAGCGCCGCATGACCGCCGAGATCCGCGACCTCTACGGCCAGCTCATCGACGGCATGCAGGGCACCCGCGGCCAGATCCGCACCGGCGGCGACGGCGCCGCGGCCGAGCTGCAGGGCAGCCCACCGACGCAGAAGCCGCTGGCGCTGTATTCCGGCATCGTCACGGTCGGGCCGGACGGC
>CAZFNB010000308.1:0-4222 GCA_964520235.1 uncultured Bifidobacterium sp.
GGCATCACCAACAGCGCGGGCCAGCGCAAGCCGTGGCTTGAATTGTTCAATTCCGGGACGAACGCCGTGGCATTGACAAATTTTTACCTGACGACGAACCACGCCAGCCTGACGGCTTGGCGGTTTCCGACCAATGCGGTTCTGTCTCCGGGTCAGTTCAAAATCATCTTCTGCGACGGCCAGACCAATCTTTCAACCACCAATGAGATTCACACCGCGTTCACGTTGCCCGCCGGGGCGGGTTCGCTGGCGCTGACCCGGATTTCCGGCAGCCTGACACAGGTGCTTGATTTTGTGAATTACACCAACGTCATTCCAAACCGCTCATACGGCTCGTTTCCCGACGCGCAGGTGTTTGACCGGCAGCAGTTCTATTACGTCACGCCCGGAAACACGAACAACGGCGGCGCGGCTCCGCTCACCGTGGTCATCAACGAATTCATGGCTGGCAACACCCACACGCTGCTCAACCCCGTCAACGGCAAATACAGCGACTGGTTTGAACTCTACAACTACGGCACCAACACGGCCTATCTTGATGGGTTCTATCTCACAGACACGCTCACGAATGCTTTCAAGTTCGCCATCCCGCCGGGTTACACCATTCCGCCGCAGGGATTCCTCGTTGTCTGGGCGGACAGCATCGCCACCAACGGCACGCCTGATCTGCACGCAGGTTTCAAGATGAGCAAGACCGGCGAAAGCCTCGGCCTTTACGATGCTGCCGGAGTGCCTGTGGATTTTGTGAACTACGGCGCGCAGTCTGATGACGTCAGCCAGGGCCGCTTTCCTGATGCGTCCGTTGACATGTATTTCATGCCCGTCGCGACGCCCCGAACCAACAACGTCATCCCCAACACCGCGCCTTCCCTGGCGGCGATTTTCGACAGATTCATTCACGCGGGCCAGCAGCTTTATTTCACCACCTCCGCCACGGATGCCGAGAGCGCGTTTCAAATTCTGACCTTCAGCCTCGACCCTGGCGCTCCGGCGGGTGCGGTCATCAATCCCGTGTCGGGACAATTCACATGGACGACCACCGACGCCAACGCCCCCGGAACGAACGTGATCACCATCCGCGTCACCGACAACGGCACACCGTTTATGAGCGATGCAAAAACCTTCACCGTGACAGTGCAGCCCAGGCCGGTCATAAACTGCTCCGCGCCGACGGGTGGTCTGTTGCCCATGACCTTTGGCACACTGCCGGGCCGTACATACCAGGTGGAATTCAAAAACGATCTGGGGGATTCTTCATGGACACCGCTTGGCACGCCTGCGGCTGGCACGGGAGGTGTGATTCAACTCAACGATGACATCACGGGACAGCCCAGCCGGTTCTATCGGGTGACGGTGCTGCCTTGAAGTTTCAAACCGGAATGATTGCGATGAAGCGACGACAAACCAGGCAACGCGACGCAGCGCGGACGAACGGGGCGTTCATTTCCCGTCCGGCTTCGCTGCCCCTGGCGTTTCCCGTGTTGATCCTTGCGGCAAGCGCGGCGTGTGCCTTGCAAGTCACCGCCTTTGACCGCGCCGGCAATCTTTCCTGGAACGGTGCCGTCGTACCCGGCGTGAATACCATCGAAGTGGCGGCAGCGACCGGTGGCGGCTGGTCGCCGGCGCAAAACACCTTTTCAACGAACTCCGCCGGGGCCGCCGTGGTTTCCATCACCGGATCGAACCGGTTTTTCCGCGTGCGTTCCGTGGACGTGTCGCCCACCGCGCAGGGCTTTACCAACTTCATTCAAGCTTACGGGCTGTTGGAAACGATCGCGGGCAGTGGTCTTGACCGTACCGACGGCATCAGTTTTTGGGAGACATTCTACGAGGGCGGCCCGGCAACGGCGGCGGCATTGTCGCGTCCGCATTACGCGATGGCGGACAAGGCGGGGAACATTTTTATCGTTGATAAAAACAGCCACTCGGTTTTGCGCGTCTCAACCAACGGCACGGTTTACACGCACTGCGGAAACCACACGGCGGGTTACAACGGTGCGGGGCCGATGACAGCCACCAACATGCAGTTGAATTTCCCGAACGCGCTCTGGGTGCGTGGCGATGGGGTGGTTTATGTGCTCGACACGGAAAATGCCCGCGTCCGTCGCGTGGGCACCAACGGCACGGCAGTCACGCTGTTCGATGCCAAGAACGACACCAGCACCGGACTTGGCGGTGGCCGTTGCCTTTGGGTGAAGGACGACGAAACGCTCGCTTATTTTGGAAACACGGACCGCTTGCGCAAGTGGACGCCCGGCAACGGACTTCAAACGCTCGCCAGCGGTTTCACCGAACTCGGCTGCTTCTTCGTGGAAACGAACGGCAATTTGATCGTGGCGGATCGTGGCGCTCACTTTGTTTATCGCGTTTACACCAACGGCACGCGCGCTCCCATCGCGGGCAACGGCACGACAAGCGGCGGTGGCGACGGCTCACCGGCATTGTCCACCGGACTGAACGGCCCCCGCGGAGTGTGGCCTGTGCCGACGGGTGGCTATGTCATATTATTACACGATGGCGCGCAACTTTGGTTTGTGGACAATGCCGGTATCGCGCGCCTGCTGGTCAATGGTGTTGGCGGCAACGGCTATGTCCATGCAGGTGACGGGCAGTATTTTTATGCGCCCGACCAGCTTCGCATTGGCGAAGGCCGGAGTGTGACAATGGATTATTCAGGGAACATCATCATCTGCGAGAGCGACTACGGCTTTATTCGTCGCATTCGTTTTCAAAGGATGACACAATAAATCTGACACCATGCCGCAGGATCATCGCCTACAACAGCAGCGTTTCGAGCTGAAGTACCTCATCAAGGAGGAACTGTCCCAGCCGATCCGCGATTTTGTGGCGAGCTATCTCGAACTGGACGATTTTTCCGTCGGCAAACCGGATAACGCGTATCAAATCCACAGTGTCTATTTCGACTCGTCCACCCTGACCACTCATTACGCCACGGTGAATGGCGAGAAAAACCGCTTCAAGCTGCGCCTCCGTTATTACGACGCCCGTCCGGATTCCCCCGTGTTTTGCGAAATAAAACAGCGCGAGGACAATTGCATCTTGAAGCGGCGCTGCGCCATCCGCCGGGACGCCGTGCCGCTGGTGGCGTCGGGATTCATGCCGTCGCCCGAGCAGATGCTCGGGCGCGAGACGCGGCACTGGATGGCGCTGCACAGGTTCAACGAATTGATGCTCCGGCTTGATGCCTCGCCCCGGTTGCACAACCATTACCGTCGTGAAGCATGGGTCAGCCCGCACGACAACTCCGTCCGCGTCACGATGGATCGGGACATTTTCATCGAGCCTTACTTCGGCAATCAGGCCGTTGTGACCATGACGCATCCGGCACGGATTTATGAGAATGTCATCGTCCTGGAATTGAAGTTCACCGGGCGCTTTCCAACGTGGTTCAGGGCGCTGGTGGAACGGTTCAATCTCATGCAGGCTGCCGCCATGAAATACAGCGGCGGTGTGGAACGGCTGGGCGAGGACGAGTTCCGTCCGCGGGCCGCGAGTCTGACCGGGGAGTTGCTGCAAGCAACGGCTGAACATAATTGATTATGAGTGACTGGCTGTTAGGTGGAGACATTGGAATCACGCCGACCGATTTTGGCGCGCTGGCGATCGCGCTGCTGCTGGCGTTCGTATGCGGTCACGCTGTGGCGTGGACTTACATGTACACCCATACTGGACTGTCCTACTCTCGTTCTTATGTGAACTCGCTCATCATCCTGCCGGTGCTGGTGGCGTTGGTGATGATGGTTCTCGCAAACAACATCATCATCGCTTTCGGGTTGATGGCCATTTTCGCGATGGTTCGCTTTCGCAGTGTTTTGCGCGACACGCTGGATACGACTTATGTTCTCGCCGTGATTGTCGTCGGGCTGGCGTGCGGGACGATGAAATTCGCGTCGGCGGTCATCGGATGCCTCGCCATTCTTGGCATCATGGTTTATTTCAGGGCCACAGGCTTCGGAACACGCCAGAGGTACGACTTGATCCTGAACCTGCAATGGGTTCGATCCGCCGCTGAGATGGTGGAATTGACAAGACTGTTGGAGCGTCACGCGCGGTCGGTGCTGTGCGCCAGCCAGCGGTCGGCGGAGGGGTTTGATGGCATGGAGCTTTCCTACCGGTTGCTGTTGCGTGATCCTGCGCGCAGCCACGAGTTGATGTCTGAGTTGAAATCTCTGAACGGCGTGGCGCGCGCTTCAAGTCTCAG
>CAZFNB010000309.1:0-4221 GCA_964520235.1 uncultured Bifidobacterium sp.
CTTGTTCGCGCCCACGAGGTTGTTCCGGCTGGTGTCGAATTCCAGAAAGCAGACCGTGTAAATGACGCACAAGACGAACAGCACGATCTGCGGATAGAAAAACCAGCGCCGCCGGTGGATGACCAGCCACGCCAGGCGGCTCAACGCCCTTGCCAGAAATGATTCGCTGCTCAGTTGCTTCATGACGCCAACACGCGCAGGACGCGCTCGATTCATCCTCGCGCCTGCTCCACAAACACGGCCGTTCCGTAGCACAACACCTCGGTGATGCCCGGCGAAATCTCCGTCGCGTCATAGCGCATGCCGACGACCGCGTTCGCCCCCAGTTCGCCCGCATGGGTGAGCATCAGATTGTACGCGTCGCCGCGCGCCCGTTCGCAAAGTTCCGTGTAAAGGGTGATGTTCCCGCCGAAAATCGCCTGGATGCTCGCGCCAAAGTTTCCGATCACCGACCGCGAGCGCACCACGATGCCCCGCACCACGCCGAATGATTTCACCACGCGATACCCGGGCAATTCAAAGGTTGTCGTCGTCAACGGATGCGTTTGACTCATGCCGGAATGATTCAACACCCGAAGCCGCGAGGCGAGAAGGTAATTTCAAGACGGGAAGCTTTTGCCCGCCCAAAACCTGCTCTTGTGAAGAATGGAGACTCGACTCACCCGATATTCAAACGGGCTAAAACTTCACCTGCTCGAGATATTTCAGGCTCTGCGGAATCTGTTCCAGCACAGTTGGTGATTCGTCCTCGATGAAATAGTATTTCAATCCCGCCTTTTGCGACGCACGCAACAGCGACGGCCAGTCCGTCTGTCCCGTGCCGATGATCACGCCGTTCCTGGTGTCTGTGCCGCCGCTTAACGAACCGGTTTGCACACCCTGCTTCAAGTCCTTGATGTGCATCAACGCCCAGCGGTTCGGATATTTCTCCATCAACTTCGTCGGGTCCTGGCCGGGAAACACCACCCACATCACGTCCATCTCGAAGCTCACGAACTCCGGCTTGGTTTCCTTGACCAGCAAATCGAACAATGTTCCGTCCCCATGCGGGACGAACTAGCACGGCATCAAGTTTTATTACCACAACCATGGTTACGAGTTCGTCCCCATGCGGGACGAACTCGTAACCATGGTTGTGGTAATAAAACTTGATGCCGTGCTTCGCCAGAACCTCGCCCGCGTTGTTGAACACAGCGGCTGCTTTCCGCGCCAGCTCCTCTGTGAACGGCCCGTTGTGCGGAATCCACGCCGTGCCCGCGTATTCAAGCCCGAGCGCCTTCGCCTCTTTGGCCACTCCTTCGGGATCCTTCTCGAAACGGTCGTAGCCGAAGTGCCCTGCCACCGGCTTGAGATGTTTTTCCGCCAGCAGCTTTGAAAATTCTTCGGGTGACTTGCCGTAGTTGCCCGCCAGTTCCACGACGTGAAATCCAAATCCATGCACCTTGTCCAGTGTCGAGGGCACGTCCTTTTTGAACTCGTCGCGCAGACTGTAAAGTTGCAGGCCGAGCGGCCCTTTGAAGCTCGCACCTGTACCGGCGGGTCTGGCTGCATCCTCGGCGTTGGACAACACGCTAATCAAACTCAACAGGGTGACGGTGAAAAAAGTGGTGATTGTTTTCATGCCGGAATTAAACACAAAGCCCGGACGCGAGGAAAGAGGTCATTATTCACGACAACACCAGCGGGCGGGCTGTTAATCTCCCTCGTAATGTTTGTGGACCTTCGTCCCGCGCAACGGCTCGGGACGCAAATCCACTTCCAGTCCCTTCCAGTTCGCGCGGCCAAACCGGTTCAACATTCCGAGGCGATAGCGCCAGCTCATTCCCCAGAACGGATTGTTCGTCGGCCAGAACGAGATGAAATCCAGCTTCGCCTCACGCGCCATCTGGATTGCGCGTTCGATGTATTCCGGTTTGTCGTTCCAGTTAAAGAGGAGATATTTCCACTCCAGCACCGGTTCGGTCAGTCCGCGTGTGTTGCGAAACTCCGCCATTGCGCGCATGGCCTCGTATGCCTTGTTGAAATGTCCCCGGTGCATGTATTTCTCGGACATCTCGTTTGTGATGCCGTGGACGGAAAAAAAGATGTGACTGAAGTTCAGTGCCGCCTCGCGCTTGGCGTCCGTGTTCAGCAACACGCCGTTCGTCGAGGTCACGATCCGACAATCCGGGTTTTTCTTCCGCAACATCGCCAGTTCAGACCCGATGGTCGGCGAAAGAAACGGCTCGCCGAGATTCAGGTAGAACAACTGCCTCATCCCGAGTCGTTGCACGAGGTCGCCCATCTTTTCCATCTCAGCCAGCGGCATTGTAAGCTGTTTGTTCATCCGCAACCCGGCGGCGTTCTCCCGCGCGCATCCCGTGCAATCCACATTGCACTTCACGGTGTTCTCCAAAAGCATTCCGCGGAATGGCAGCCGGGGCTTTGGAGCGGTTTGGGGGGACTCCGCCGGAAGCCGCCTCAAATCACTGCAACGCACGCACGTCGGGATCGGCATTTTGCCCCGTGCAAGTTCCTCGCGAAAACGCTGTGCCACCGATCCGTGAAAGACCTCCTCGAACGAATTCGTTTTCAAATCACCAAGCCGTCCGATGCCCTCGTAATCCTGACAGTTGCAAGTGACAGTCTGGTCGCTGTTGATGGTGATGTTGTACTCGGAAACGCCGTCAAGCGCCGCGCACGAGTATCCACGCCCCGTCAGTTTCGCCTGCAACTCCAGTTTCCAGACAAGCACCTTGCGGTAAAAATCACTCACCACCCAGTTCCATCGGCGCTTGGGTGTCGTACGATTCACCGCAGGTTGCGGAGTTGCCATGTTGCAAGCTTGCACCGCCGCAAAACGCAGCGGCAAGCTTCTTTTCGCCGAACACCAGCGCGCCAGTGGGACAATGTTCCACGCACTCTGCAGCCACTTTTTGCAAGCCAGCCTCGATGGACTGACTAAACGGCGTGCCGATCTTTACGTCGAACCCGCGTCCGATGAACGTCAACCCCAGCGGCTCCGCGGCCTGCTCGGTGAGCTTCACGCAGATACCGCAGAGGATGCACTTGCCTGGCTCGAAGATGATGCCGCCCGGCTGGAGTTGCTGCTCGAACGCTCGTTTCTCGCCGCGAAACCGGTTCGCGTCCGCGCCATAGACCTGCGCGTAATGCTGCAAGACACAGTTCCCGCTCGACCGACAATCGCAGTGCAGACAGCGCGCGGCTTCGCTCACCGCCGCGACGCGGGAAACGCCCGCACAGCGATCACACGACATGCGCTGACCGGCGTTGGCGGTGCGCAGGAATTGCTTCAACTCCCCCGGATCGAGCCGCCCCATCACGCTGGAAAACGGCTTTTCCGAACGCCGAGCCGGTTGACCTTTGAGAAACCGATCCACCGATTCCGCTGCGGCCCGACCTTCAGACATCGCGCGAATGAGTTGCTTCTGCGGCCGCACAACGCTGCCCGCGGCGAAGACTTTTTCCAGCGGCAACTGGCACGTGTTCGGATCAACCTTCACCGCATTGCCCTGCATCGGCAACCCGATTGCTTCGCCTTCAGCTTTTGCCACTTCGCCGATGGCGATCAAAATCGCATCAAACCCGCGCGCCAATCCATCAAGCGTCACATCGCATCCCAGCGCGACGCCTGATTTGAACTCAATTCCCAGCCGCGCGAGCACCGCCAGTTCGTTATCCAACACAGTGACCGGAAGATTTTCCTCCGTTACGTCGCACAGTGTCCCGCCCGCCTTGGCTCGCCGATCCACCACCGTCACTTGATGCCCCTGCCGCGCTAAGTGATGTGCCGCCGCCAATCCCGCCGGCCCAGCTCCGATGATCACCACGCGCTTACCGGTGATCGGCGGCTCAAAGAGCGGTGCCGCTCTCATCATCGGCAAAACGCCAAAACCAAATTCCCATTCGGTCACGTGCCGCTCCAGATCCTTGATGGCAGCGGGCGAATCCCAGTTCCCGCGCCGACAACCTTGCTCACACGGGTGATGACACAATCGCCCCAGGACTCCGGCGAGCGGCAGGCTTTGCCGCACCAACACCGCCGCGTCTTGCATCCGACCGGCTTCGATGTGCCGCAACATGACCGGAATGTTCAATTGCAGCGGACACAACCGATGACACGGCGACAAGCAATCCCCCACGTGATCGCTGAACAACAACTCTAACGCCGTGCGCCGCGCTTCGTGAACTTCCTCCGTCTCACTCTCGACGACCATGCCG
>CAZFNB010000310.1:0-4220 GCA_964520235.1 uncultured Bifidobacterium sp.
AAAGTTTCCTTTTGTCGGCACCGTCGAGTCTTGCCGGCAGCACAGCTTCGCCACGATTGTTGGCAAAGAGTTTTTGCACGTAGTAATTGGGCGTGCCGTAGATGTTCAGATTGTCCACCCAGATGAGATTGGGTGTCCATTGCCAGCCGTCAATGTGCGCAAACAGCGGTGCGTAGCTGGCCATGCGAACGACCTCGGCGTTGCGTTCGAGGCCGGTCATGAACGCGGCTTCAGAGATGGCGGTCTCGAGATTGTTGCGGTTGTGGACGCTGACTATGCGGTCACTTTGCGCGGCGTATTCACCGAAGAAAACTTTCGGGCCTTTGCGATCGTAATTGTCATAGCGGTGCGTGTTGTTGAAGAACCAGTCGGGTCGCGCGTAGCAATGTTCGTCCACGATGTCAGCGTTAAGTTCGCGAAGCTTGGGCCATGCGTATTTGAAATGACCGTCTTCCGGCCCGGGCCCTGCGCTGGAGACAAGCTGGATTTCGGGATGCTTTTCTTTCAGCGCGGCGTGGAACTTCGCGTAACGCTCGATATACGGCTGCTGCCAGTTTTCATTGCCAATGCCGATCATCTTCAAATTAAACGGCGCAGGATGACCCATCGCAGCGCGCTTTGCACCCCACGTCGAGATGGCCGGGCCGTTGGCGAACTCGACGAGGTCAATCGCGTCCTGGATGTAAGAATCGAGATTGTCGAGCGGACAGGCTTCACCGGAGTTGAACTGGCACGCCAGACCGCAGCTCAGGATGGGCAGCGGTTGTGCTCCGATGTCTTCGCAGAGCTGGAAAAATTCAAAGAAACCGAGGCCGAAGGATTGATAGTAGTCCGGTGTGGGACGATGGAGGAATTCGACATTCCATCGGTTGAGCATGGTCTCGCGTTCCTCAACCGGGCCGATGGTCTTCTTCCATTGATAGCGGTTCGTCAGGTAGATGCCTTCAACGATGCACCCGCCGGGGAAGCGCATGAAGCCGGGTTTGAGGTCGGCGAGCTTTTGCACCATGTCGGCGCGCAAACCGCCGGGACGATTCTTCCATGTGCCAACAGGAAAAAGTGAAATCATGTCGAGGTCAATCGTGCCTGCGCCGTCCACGAGCACGTATAGCTTGGCCCTGGCATCGGTGGCTTTGGGGCGCAGGACGGCGGAATATTTTTTCCAATCATCGGAGAATTTTTCCAGCCGCACTGTGTCGAGCAATGCGCCATCAGAACTGTAGAGTTCAATGCGGAGGCGGGCGTTGCCGGTGGCGTTGCGGATCTGCGCGGTGAAATTGTAGGACTCACCCTGCTTCACACCGATGCCGCGGAAACCTTCATTCGCCACGCCAAACAAATCTTTGCCCTGCGATTCGATGCGAAGGTAGTGCGGGTTCCTGGCGTTGAACGGACTTTCCTCCCGGATGGCGAGTGTGCCGATGGATTTGCTGGGGCTGAGTTTGTGCCAGCCCATCATCGGCTCGGGAAACTCGAAGGCGCGGTTCTTGATGAGTTCTGCGTAGAGGCCGCCGTCCGCGCCAAGGTTGATGTCCTCGAAGAAAATGCCCCACATGGCCGGGTTGATCTTTGCACCGGGTTGATCGGTGGCGATGGTGAGTTGGACGGTTTGTGCAAAAGCGGACAGGCCGATGGCAACAGCGGTGACGAAGGCGGCGAATGATTTCAGTTTCATGTGAGTGCTAGGGATGATGACGAGTCAGCGTTTCAAACGAAAGAATTTTGCGGAGTCGCTTTCAGAACGGAGACGCCAAACGCTTGCATCTGTCGCCTCCGTTATGGCTTAATCTGCCCGTGCAAGCCGCTGCCGCCAGGATTCAGAAACTGAGCAGACTGCGTCCCAAACTCGCCATCGTGTTGGGCAGCGGGTTCAACCACGCCCTTCGCGAACTCGATATAGAAGGTGAAATTCCGTACGCCAGGCTCCCGGGCTTTCCAAAACCAAGCGTGGCAGGACATGACGGAAGGCTCTTGATCGGCAAACTCGCCGGCACACCCGTGATTGTGTTGAGCGGGCGCGCACATTTTTACGAGGGGAATTCGATGGAGCGTGTCACTTTTGCCGTGCGTGTGCTCGCAGCGTGTGGCGTCAGCGATTTGCTTCTGACCAATGCCGCGGGCGGCATCAATGGCAAATTCCGCGCGGGCGATTTCATGGCGTTGACCGACCACATCAATCTGATGGGAGTCAATCCCCTGCGCGGTCACGGTTGTGAAGACACGCGCCTGCTGCCGCGTTTCGTGGATTTGTCGAACACCTACAACAAGAAGCTGACGAGTCTCCTCTCCTCGTCCGCTCGTGTTGCAAAGGTGAAATTACACCGCGGTGTTTACATCGCCGTAAGCGGACCCAGTTATGAAACTCCCGCCGAGATTCGAGCCTTCGCCCGTCTTGGTGCGGATGCGGTCGGCATGAGCACCGTGCCCGAAGCGATCGTTGCGCGCCAATGTGGTCTGCGCGTGGCGGCGTTGTCCTGCATCACCAATCTCGCTGCCGGCATCAGCAAGTCTCCGCTGTCCCACGATGAAGTGCTCGAGACAGGGATGCGCTCCGGCAAGGCCGCCGCGCTCTTGCTTCAACATTTCGCAAAACTTCATGGCAACCATCACTAAACGGAAATTGATCGCGGCTGCATTGCGCGCCCAAAAAAAAGCCGTCGCCCCTTATTCAAAATTTTTCGTCGGAGCAGCTTTGCAGACCGCGACTGGAAAAGTGTTCACCGGCGCAAATGTCGAGAGCGCCAGCTACGGATTGACCTGCTGCGCCGAGCGTGTGGCGCTGTTCAAGGCGTTGACCGGGGGCGCAAAGAATTTTACGGCCATTGCCATCGTGGCAAGAGCACGCAACGGGGCAACTCCCTGCGGTGCCTGCCGGCAGCTACTGGCTGAATACGCCCCAAAAGCCAGAATCTTCATTGCAGACAGCGCAGTGCCACGGCGAATCCGGGAAACGACGGTAAAGGCGCTGCTGCCGGAGGCTTTCACCGGATCGAGCCTTGGCTGAGGCCAAAATAGTGCCGGTTTGCGACAATAACTTCTGTTGACGGATTGACGTGATTCGCATTGAATCATCTTATGCAAATAACCAGTTTGAAAGTGTTTTGTGACCTCGCCGAAACGGAAAGTTTCACCAAGGCCGCCCAAATCAACGGCGTGACCCAATCCGCCGTCAGTCAACAAATCAGTTCGCTGGAACGTCAGTTCAAGTCGCTGCTCATCGAGCGCAGCAAAAAGAAATTCCGCCTCACGCGCGAAGGCGAAGTGCTCTACGAATACAGCAAGCAGATCATCCAGACCTACGATGCACTGCACAGCAAACTTCAGGAAATCAAGGACATCATCTCCGGCACGATCCGCGTCTCGACGATTTACAGCATCGGGCTGCATGATCTGCCGCCTTACTTGAAAAAGTTTCTCAAGGAATATCCGACCGTCCATGTTCACGTCGAATACCGCCGCGCGAACCAGGTTTATGATGACGTGTTCAGCAACGTGGTGGATCTCGGATTGGTGGCGTATCCGACCAAAGACCCGAAACTGGAAACGATCCCCCTGCGCAAGGACTCGCTGGTGTTGATCTGCCATCCACAGCATCCGCTGGCAAAACAAAAGGGCGTCAAACTCAAGGCGATCGCCGGACAAAAATTCGTCGGCTTCGAGCCGGACATCCCCACCCGCAAAGCGCTGGATAAAATTCTCAAGGAACAGAATGTGGAGGTGAAAAACGTGATGGAGTTCGACAACATCGAAACCGTCAAGCGCGCGGTGGAAATTGACGCGGGCATCTCCATCGTACCCCAGGCGACCATCACACAGGAGGTTTCCAAACAAACACTCGTGGCGTTGCCTATCGAGGATGCGGAACTGTATCGTCCGCTCGCGGCCATCTACAAAAAGAACAAGGTGCTCTCACCTGCGATGAAGCAATTCATCAGCATCGTCAAGGACGGCGGGAAATGAATCCGATGCCGAGATGAGTTGCCACGTCCACAGCCAGTTCCCCTCGCTGCGTCCGAGGCGGTTGCGTCAGTCCCCGGCGCTCCGAACGCTCGTTCGGGAGACTCATCTGAGCGCGTCACAACTGGTGCTGCCGTTGTTCGTCCGCAGCGGACGCAAGTTGCGCAAACCGATCAGCGCGATGCCCGGGGTGTTTCAGCTTTCCACCGATGAATTGTTGAAGGAAGCATCAAAAGCGTTCAGTGCGGGAGTGCCTGCCGTGC
>CAZFNB010000311.1:0-4209 GCA_964520235.1 uncultured Bifidobacterium sp.
GTGCTCAAACATTGGTCCGGCCATCAATCCGTGCCGGTGCGTCGCCTGAGCCACCGCCTGTTGATGCATCTGCGCCGCACACAGACGAATCATGAGGTGGATTGGGACCAGCTTTGCGTCACGCACAAAGCCGTGCCGCAGCTTGTGTTTGAATTGCTCGACGACACGGTGCGGCTGCGGTTGCTGGCCAAAAGTTCGCGCGACAACTCGGTCTGGTTTTGGACGGGCGGGGAATGGATGCCGAACGAATCGCGCAAGCGACCGACCGACAAGCCGGAAATCCTCGATGACCCGCGCCTCGAACCCGCGATCCAGTGGTTGCGCAAGCTTGACTGGTTCACTCCCGAATCCGGGCTGTGGGTCGGCGACGCGAATGAAAATTGTCTCGGCACACTCGCCGAGGCATGGCAACACCGCCCCGAAGGCGTCGACTTTCTCGGCAACCCCGCGTTCCACCGCCTCTTCCTCACATCGCGCCGGCTGAAACCGAAGTTGATCGTCAAGGGTAGTGGCATTGACTGGCTCTCCGTTTCCGCTGAATGGGAGGCTGAGGGACTCAAACTCACCAAGGCCGACCTTGAACGGCTCGCCTCCGCCTCTGGCCGCTTCATCAAGCTGCCGAATTCCGGCTGGGTGGAACTGGATTCCGCCGCCGTGCAATCAGCGCACGAAGCGATGGCCGACATGGGCGTGGATGGACTGATTGCTGCGCCGCAAAAAGTCGGCATGGAAAACGTCGCGCATCTCGACGAGGCGGAGCTTGGACGGTTCTGCGATTCGCCTGAAGCCAAGGCATTGCGTGACCGTGTAAGAAATTTCAAAGGTGTTCCAACCGCCAGATTGCCCGAGGGTCTCAAGGCGGATTTGCGCCCGTATCAAAAGGACGGCTTTGATTTCCTTGCGCACCTTACCGAAATCAGGCTCGGTGGCATTCTCGCCGACGACATGGGTCTCGGCAAAACATTGCAAACACTGACGTGGATTTGCTGGCTCAAGGAGCGCAACAAAAAGAATCCCAAGCCTTCGCTCGTCATCTGCCCCGCATCTGTGCTGCACAACTGGCGGCGCGAGGCCGCGCGGTTCACGCCGGGAATGAAGGTGCTCGTGCTGGAAAGCGGCGCGGCACGTCACAACCTGCGCAAGCAGATTCCCGAACACGACATCATCGTCACGAACTACGCGTTGTTGCGGCGCGACCTCGAGGAGTTGCAAAAGTTCGCCTTCCGCGCGGTGATTCTCGACGAGGCACAGTTCATCAAGAACCCCGGCGCCCAGGTCACGCAATCCGTCAAGCAACTCAAGTCAGAGTGCCGCCTCGCGCTCACCGGCACGCCGCTGGAGAACCGGATGCTCGACTTGTGGAGCATCGTGGATTTCGTCCAGCCCAGCTACCTCGGCAGCCAGGAACAGTTCATCGAAACCTACGAGCCGAAATCGCGTGCCGACGCCGAATCTGCCTCGCCGGCCAGCGCTCAAACGCGAAGCGAGAAAACGGAATCCGTCCAACGCATCGCACGTCGACGGTTGTCCGCGAAACTCCGCCCGCTGCTCCTGCGCCGGTTGAAGAAACACGTCGCCAAAGACCTGCCGGACCGCATCGAGGAACGGCGCGATTGTCCGCTGGGCGAGGAACAACGTAAACTTTACCTCGCTGAATTGCGCCGCAGCCGCGACCAGATCATGCAGGCCGTGGCCGAACAGGGACTCAACAAAAGCAAGATGCATGTGCTCGCCGCACTCACACGATTGCGCCAGGTCTGCTGCCATCCGCAGCTTGTCGGCAACGATTCACCCAGCGGCAAAACAGAGACGTTGTTCGAATTGCTCGACACGCTCGTTCACGATGGACAAAAGGTTCTCGTATTCTCGCAGTTTGTGCAGATGCTGCAATTGCTCGAGAAGGAGTGTCACGCACGCAACATCCGCACGCACACGCTCACAGGCCAGACAAAGGACAGGCAGGAAGTGGTCAACGCCTTCCAAAGCGATCCAAACCCCGGCGTGTTCCTGCTGAGTCTCCGCGCAGCGGGCACGGGCTTGAATCTCACCAACGCCAGCTATGTGATTCTTTACGATCCATGGTGGAATCCGGCGGTCGAGGCACAGGCCATTGATCGCTCGCACCGCATCGGTCAGACGCAGACCGTCAACGCCTACCGGCTCATCGCACCCGGCACCGTCGAGGAAAAAATCTGGGAACTGCAACAGAGCAAAGCCCAGACGATTGCCGATGTGCTAGGCGAGGAGGGATTCGCGCGCAGCCTGTCCAAGGCGGATCTCGAATATCTGTTTGCGGAGGATTGAATTCCGCGCGGACAAAAGCGCCTTGCTGCGCGACAGAAGCGCGATATTGTTCTGGCATGAACCGGCCACCTGTATCCAGAGCGCGAACGGCGTTCACGTTGATTGAACTTCTGGTGGTCATCGCCATCATCGCGATCTTGGCCGCGCTTTTATTGCCGGTGTTGAATCGCGCCAAGGTTGCAAGCAAGAACACCGCCTGCAAAAACAATCTCCGCCAGTTGGGCATCGCCCTGCGCCTCTACGCAGCGGACACCGGCAAATACCCCTACACCGTGGATGCAAATGAATCGAAGACCTGGTTTCATTTCATCGCGCCCAACTATGGCAGCAATTTCAACATCATGAACTGTCCCACGTTCAAAGGTGACTGGCCCGTTCAGGAGGCTATTGGTTGGATTTCTGGCAATGCGTATCACAGGGATCCGGCAAAATTTGTAAGCCATTCGGAGCCCGGTGGGATTGCCGGCGTCAGTTATGGCTACAACGGATTCGGCGTCGGCTCGGCAAACGCATCGAGCTGGTATGCAAATCTCGGCCTCGGTCTTCAGGTCAATCCAGGCCAGATCATGCCAGCCGTGAAGGAAAGCGACGTGGTGGTGCCTGCGGACATGATTGCCATCGCCGACTCGATGCCGCAGCCGGGTTATACCTACATCTACGCCTTTCTGCTTTCCATCAACAGCGAGCCTTCACCCGACCGGCACAATGGCGGGGAAAACGTGGCGTTTGCCGACGGTCATGTCATCACTGAAAAGACCAAAAAATTTGTGGAGAACACCGAGATGAACAGGCGGCGTTGGAACGTGGATCACGAGCCACACATGGAAGTGGTTTTCTGACGATCAAGAGAAAGTTCACTTCCCTAAACTCAAACAGTTGGTTTTCTATTCTTCGTGAAAACAAAACCCATTGTGATGACCATCGCCGGCTCGGACAGCGGCGGCGGCGCGGGCATCCAGGCGGACTTGAAAACCTTCACGGCCCTGGGCTGTCATGGCACGACCGCCATCACCTGCATCACCGCGCAAAATCCCAAAGCGGTCACTGGCATCCAGCCGGTTCGCGCCGCCATCGTGCGAAAGCAGATTGAAGCCGTGTTCGCAGAACTGCCGCCGCGCGCGGTGAAAACCGGGATGTTGTTTTCGACTGAGATCATCAATGTCGTGGCTGACTTCTTCGCGAAAAGAAAGCGTCCGCCTCTCATTGTTGATCCCGTCATGGTCGCAACCAGTGGCGCGGTGCTGCTGAAACCCTCGGCCATCCGCGCGTTGCAGGAACGATTACTGCCGTTGGCCACGCTCGTTACCCCCAACCTGGACGAAGCGCAATTGCTCGTCGGGCGAAAGCTACACACGCTCGAAGACCTGCTGGATGCCGCGGCGGAATTGCACGCGACGTTCGGCTGCGCCGCGCTGGTGAAAGGCGGGCATTTGAAGCTCGGCTGTGAAGCGGTGGACGTCCTGTTCGATGGCCGCCGCTTCACCGTCCTGAAAGCGCCACGCGTCAGAGGCGTTTCCACCCACGGCACCGGTTGCACTTATTCCGCCGCCATCGCGGCATTTCTGGCGCAGGGGGAAAAACTGGAAGCGGCCATCGCCAAGGCGAAGGAATTTATCACCCGCGCCATCGCCAGGAGTTACCGCGCGGCGCGCCACCCGGTGTTGAACCATCAAACCTAGCGTGGCCTAGAGCCAGCCTTTGAACTGATCGCGCAGTATCTGGCGCGCGCGGTAAAGCCGCGACTCTACCGCTTTGGGGGTGGCTTCCAGAATCATCGCCGCCTCCGCCATGCTGCGTTCCTCCCATTCGCACAGCACGATGGCTTCGCGCATGTCTTCCGGCAGCGCATTCACCGCGGTGCGCACGGCGGCGGCACGTTCGCCGGCCAGAATTTGTTGCCTGGGC
>CAZFNB010000312.1:0-4208 GCA_964520235.1 uncultured Bifidobacterium sp.
CCTTGCCCTTCGGCTGTGCGGGCAAATCACGTTTGAAATAGACCTGGTTGATCATGTTCGATTTCGGGAAGGTGTTGGTGAAATCCCAGACCAACGCTTGCACGCCGCCGTCTTGGTCGGTGCAAATCCACGAAGACTTGTCGTTGCTCTTAAGTTCCGTCGCGCCGAGGCGATTGAGGAATTGGTACCCGTAGTACGCGGACTTCTTGATGTCCTGATAGTTCATCAAACCGAAGCCGCCGTGAAAGGCTTCCCAGCGCACGCCGGGTTCTTCAAAAATGTCCGTGAACGTCCAGTAGGACATGGATTGCGCGGCATCGCCGCAGTTCTTGAGCTTCTCAATGATGTAGGCGGCGCTGTGGTAGCTGTCGTGCATCGGATCGGCGGGCGTGTAAGAACTGCTCCATTCAGTGAAGTGCAGTTCAGCGTTGGGGAACGCGGATTCGGCAATCTGCCGTCGCACCATTTTGACTTCGCCAAAGATGGAGTTGGGATTCTTGGACAAGGCCGTGCCGTGCGTGGCGGTTTCATCGAGGTAACCGCTCTCCACGCCGTAGGTGTGGGTGCTGACGAAATCTACCGGCGATTGGTTGGTCTCGCAGAATTTCAAAAACTCCTTGATCCAGCCGCAACCCGCCGTGCCCGGGCCGCCGACTTTGTAGTCGGGTGAAACGCTTTTTATCGCGCGGACCGAGGCGGAATAGAGATCGAAGTATTGCTGCTGCGTGCCGGCCCAGAAACCGTCGAGGTTCGGCTCGTTCCACACCTCGAAATACCACGTCTTCACTTCGTCGTGACCGTAGCGTTCCTGCACATGAAGCGTGAAGGCGCGGATGAACTCCTCCCATTTCTGCATGTCCTTGGGCGGAGTCACATTGCCCTTCCACCAGAAAATGGTTTTCGCGCCGCTGGCGAGTCCGCCCGGCATGAAGCCCAGTTCCACGAAGGGTTTCATGCCGATGCTGTGGATGAAGTCGAACAGTTCATCAATATATTGCCAGTTGTATTCCGGCTTGCCGTAATCGCGATAGACGCCCATGTCGTCGGTGAACAAACCGTGAAAACGGATGTATTCAAAACCGCATTCGCGTCGGGCGATGGTCAACTGCCGCTGCCAGTCGGCGCGCAAGCCTTCGTTCGCGCGGCCTGCGCCGACGCAGCGTTTGAACATGGTGTTCAGCGGGCCGGAGGTTTGTTGCAGGTCGGCGGAGATGGTTCGTTTGGTTTCGAGGGGAGCCGCTGCCGCCACATTCACGACGGCGCAGCAAACGGCGAGGCCGAGTGCGAGGGGTAGCAATATCTGCTTCAACTTGATGGTATGAATCATGTCAGGACAATTGATTGGTTATGGCCAGATTGTCGCTGAGTCTTGCCGAAGCAGAGAATTTCGTCTTGTCGCTAAAACCAACGAGCCGGCGGACAGGCGGCTCGATTGGCGGGTTAAGTTTTATTGCGGGCGAGTTGCTTCGCGAGCTTGATCGCGGAGATCATGCTTTCCGGGCTGGCGACTCCCTTGCCAGCGATGTTGTAGGCCGTACCGTGATCGGGCGAGGTGCGGATGAAGGGCAGGCCGAGCGTCCAGTTCACGCCGGTGTCGAACGCCACGGTCTTGAGCGGCGCGAGGCCCTGGTCGTGATACATCGCCACCACCGAGTCGAAATCACCGGACATTGCCTGGTGAAAAACCGTGTCACCGCTCAGCGGTCCGATGACGTCGAGTCCGAGTTTCCTTGCGGCGGCAACGGCAGGTTCGATGACGTGAGGCTCTTCATCGCCGAACTCTCCACCTTCGCCGCAGTGCGGGTTCAAACCGCAGACTGCCACGCGCGAACGGGAAAGGCCGAGATCGCGGCACGCCCTGGCGGCGCGTTCAATGGCGAGGAGGATTTTTTCCTGCGTCAACTTCAGTGGCACGTCGCGGATGGCGATGTGAACCGTTGCCAATGCCACGCGCAACCAACGTCCGCGTTCGTCGTGTCCGAGCAGCATCATCACGGTGCGGTCCGCTCCGGCCAGTTCCGTGAGAAATTCAGTCTGGCCAATGAATCTGTGGCCGGCGCGGACGATGGCTTCCTTGTTGACGGGCGCGGTGACCATGGCGTCAATCTCGCGGCGCAGGCAGCGTTCCCCGGCGTCATGCAGCCATGCGATGGCGGCATTTGCGGCAGCGGGTTCACCAGGCTTCAAACCGGCGGGCAGATGCAGGCCGACGGGATTTGCGATGAACATTTTTCCGTTGCCGGCGTGTTCCGAAAATTCCTGAAGATGAAGTTTCAACCCGAGGCGCGCATTGAGTTCCCGCAACAACAGGCCGTCGCCGATCAGGAGGTAACGTGTGTCGTCCTCGTGCTGGAGCGCGGCGAGCGCTTTGAGTGTGACTTCGGGGCCGACGCCCGTAACGTCGCCAAGGCAGATGCCAATCCATCCGGTCATGCGCGAAGTTTCGGATGCGGAACGTCAGGTGTCAGGTGAAAAATGAAGTCCGCCGTTCCCCCAAGTGAAGGTCAAAATCCCCGGCTTGTTTGGTGCGTCTAAAAATATCGGACGAAAGTCTTCTTCTTCAGCTTGTCAATGTAACGCTTTGCGGCGCGGGACTGCTCCTGTTGAAGAAGTATCTTTTCGATTTCCTCGCGGATCTCGTTCAGCGGGCGTGCGTGCGCGGGACGCTTGTCCTCGACAAGAACCAGATAAACGGTGTCGGCGGTTTCAATCGGGCTGCTGAGTTCTCCAGCTTTGAGTCCTGCGGCGGCCTCACGGAGTTCCTTGCGCAGACCTTTTTCCTCGACCCAACCGAGGTCGCCGCCTTGATTCTTTTGGGAGCCTTGCGAATAGATCGAGGCCATCTCCGAGAATGGCGCGCCTTCCTTGATCTTGGCGGTGATTTCAGCCGCAGTCTTTTTGGCCGCATCCATGTCGCTTGCAGTGGGCGCATTGAGGACAATCATCCGCAACTTCACCTGCGCTTCCACCGCGTAGTCCGCCTGGTGTTCCTTGTAATAAACTTCGATCTTGTGCGGCGAGACGATTGTTTCCTGGCTGATGTTTCTGTTGCGCATCAAACCCTCGACGATGCGGTCACGTGACTGCTGGCGGTATTTTTCAAATGTCAAACCCTGTGCCTGAAGCGTCTTTGTGAGGTTGGCCCGGTTGCCGTAGTCGTTGCGGATCTCCTCCTGGATGATTTCCTCAAGGTAACTCTCGGGCACCGCAAGGCCGCTGGTCTTGTAATCATTCAAAATCAGATGTCGCTCGATGAGTTTCTCCGCGCTGTCGTTGCGAACTTTGGCAAGCTCGGTGGTATAAGCCTCCGGGCGGGTGGAAAATTGCCGTCGCAACGTCGGCTCGAAGCGGCTGGTCAACTCCTCGACCTCATATCGAGTGACGACGGAGTCGTGTACGACAGCTTGAATGCCGTTCACGATCTGCGAGCGGGCAGAGGCCGCAAAACCGCCTGCAATCGCGGCGGCGATGAAAAACCAGCGTGTTGCCTTCATCGAATCCGGGCGGATGCTAGGCGAGGGTTTCGGGCCGGTCAAGCGCCTCGCGTTCCGATCCATGTGATTTGAAGCCGCGCATTGTATCGCATCCGCTGATTGCGTGTGAGGCGGCCAGAGGCCAATATGCCGCCGTGAAGCACATCCTTGCGTTGGATCAGGGCACAACCAGTTCACGCGCCATTGTCTTCAACCACGCAGGCAGGGTGGTTGCAATCGCGCAAGAGGAATTTCGGCAGATTTTTCCCAAGCCCGGCCGGGTGGAGCATGACGCGGTGGAAATCCGCGATTCACAATTTCGTGTCGCCGCAAAAGCCATCCGTCGCGCCGGGCTTTCACCAAAAGGCATCGCCGCCATCGGCATCACAAACCAACGCGAGACGACCGTGGTTTGGAATCGCAGAACCGGAAAGCCCGTTTGCAACGCCATCGTCTGGCAGGATCGTCGCACAGCCGGAATCTGCGAGCGGCTCAAGTCGCGCGACACGGCGTTGATGATCCGTCGCAAAACCGGGCTTGTTCCCGACGCCTATTTTTCCGCCACCAAACTACAATGGATTCTCCGGCACGTTCCCAAGGCGATGGTGCGCGCCCGGTCCGGCGAGCTCGCCTTTGGCACGGTTGATTCGTGGCTGGTCTGGAATCTGACCGGCGGTCGTCACCACATCACGGATGCCAGCAACGCCTCGCGCACGATGTTGTTCAACATTCACA
>CAZFNB010000313.1:0-4191 GCA_964520235.1 uncultured Bifidobacterium sp.
GCAAAGCCCGAGCAGATTCGCGAAGTGCGTGATGCGATCCGACCACACCGGGGACAACGGATCATTCGGGTCATCATAGCCCCAGAATTGCTCCGCGTAATTGAACCCGATCAGGTTCGGATACTCGCGGAAAAATTCTTCATACACCGAGAGATCGAAATCGGAGAAATGCTGGAAGCCGCCGCTGGATTGCTGGATCGTCGTCCACATGCGGTTCTGCGCGCAAACCCGCAACCACGACTTGACGGTTTCGTAACCGTATTCCGCCACGCGGAACTGGCTGTTCGACACCGTATGACTGATGGACATCGAAAGATTCATCACCACAAACGGGCGGATGTCCGGCGGAATCAAATCAATGATCTTCTGGGGATCGGCGTAGTTCCACGTATCAATGTGAACGAGCCACATCGGTTGTTGCGGCGAGATGGGCCGACGCAACGCCGCGTTTGTCTGCTGTGGCGCGACGACGATTGCATTGGTCAGTTCAAAGCCGTTCATCACGAACATGGTGTTGAAGTTGGGCGCGTCGGTGGCCTCCCAAACCAAACTCACAGGATTGTTCCCGTCGGAAGTGATCGTCGTAGCAAATTTCGTCACGCTGGCCAGATTGGTCGCGGTCGTGGACAGGGAATGTGAAACCTGCAACCCAGTCGTCGTCACCGATCCCGCCGCATCGTTCCGCGTCACGCTGAAATGTCCCTGCTGATCCTGGGTGTCGTGGTGATACGAAAGCCAGCCGTAAGTTCCCGCCGGAAGTCCGGCGATGGTCAGCGTCATCGGGTCGCCGGGATTTTCCCGCTGATCCGTGCCGATCCAGTCCAACATCAGCTCCGGCAGATTCGCGGCATTGGTCGAGTAACCGTTATACGATGCGCGCACAATCGCCTGCTGCGCCGTGTTCGTCGCGGGAGCGCCCGCCCACGTCGGCGTGATGGTGATGTTCGTGCCGAAGACGCTGTAAGTCCGCGCGCCAAACGTGGCGGCGACCTCGTGTTGCGCCGTGTAAGCCTGGAATCCCGCCATCGTCTGCGCGGAAGCTCCGTTGAAATCAACTTTCAGCGACTCCGCAGAGGCCCGCGACAACGCCGCCACGTGCAAGGCTACGAAAAATAATGACAATCTCTTCACTGGTTCATTTGGATTCTGGCTTCATCAGCCTCAAGTCATAGATGCCTCCCGCCAGCCAGACTTTCGCGACAAACTTTACTGTCACGCGGCCTTCCGGCGCGGCGGCCAGCACTTCTGCCGGGATGGCGTAACGCTGCTCGATGAATTCGCCCGGGCGCTCGGCCTTGAGTTCCTGCGTGGCCAGAAGTTTTCCATTCACGAGAATGTCAAACGTCCGCGAAGCGTCGCCACCCCAGTAAGTGACCAGCAGGTCGGCGGCTGTTTCGCCGCGCGTCGTCAGGGTGTATTGCAGCGACCGACCGTGCCGCCAGCGCCGGCCTTGATTCAACCCGGTCTCAGTTTCTTCACCGACGAAACCATGTTCCACCTCGGGCTGCTGTTCACCGATGGCGACGGAATCCAGCGTGTGGCGTTCGCGCTCGGCCTTGGCACGTTCAACGGCGGCGAGACTCGCGCGCCGCGCTTCGGCCTGCTCCTTCGTGGTCAGCTGCCAATACATCTGATAGCGCGCGTTGTGCAGCCGGAAAAACGGCACCAACGGCAGCCCTCCAGGCGCGGCCGGTTCGACTACATCCGTGAGTCGGAAATGCATCGGCCCGGCGGCGGTGTCTGGCTTGACGCGCAGCGGCACATCACCCACGTCAGCGAGCAACACCGGCACGCGATCCAGCGGCATCAGCGGGCCAGCCGCGACGTGTCCCATGCGACTGTCATTGGCATACAAGCCGGTCAAATTGTTCGTGCCCGATGGCGCTGCCAGCACAATCGGTCCACGCAAAATCGCAATCCAATCCGACCCATCCGGCAATCGCTCGACCGTGGTGCGCATCGGCAATTCAATCTCCACACGATCCCCATCGCGCCACTCACGCCGCAATTCGGCGTAGGAGGACGGCGTTGAAACAACGTTGACGGTCTTGCCATTCACCTTCACCGCAAATTCACCCGCAGCCACCCAACCCGGATGACGCAGATGCAGCGTAAACTCGGCAGGCCTTTTCAGTTTTAATGTGAGCCGGGTGCGTGTCTCGTCAGGGAAGATGGTTTCCTGCCGCAGAGTCAGGCCGAGATTCGTTACGCTGAGTTCGGACGCGATAAACAGATTCACAAACAACCCGTTCGTCGCCTGCGCGTAGATGAACTCACCGTACTTGCCAGGATTCTCCATGCCACTGCCGACGCAACACCAGAAACCCTCGTCTGGCTGCGAATAGACGCGGTAGTGCTGCGGACGGATGGGTGTGAAATAAACATAGCCCGGCTGCTCCGGATTGATGGACGCGAGAATGTGATTGTATAGCGCGCGTTCGTAATAATCAGCGTAAGCCGCACGCGGTTGCGAGGCGAACAACTGCTCCGTAAGACGCAGCATGTTGTAGGTGTTGCACGTCTCCGGCCCTTCGCGATGCTCGATCATACCGCTGAAATTCTTCGGATCGTTGAAGTGCTCGGAAACGCTGTTGCCACCGAACGCAACCGTACGTTTGCTGGTGACATTGTCCCAGAAGAAACGCGCGCCGGAATCCGCGTTCGTGTCGCCCGCAAGCGTCGCGATACGTTCCAGGCCGATGACTTTGGGGATCTGCGTGTTTGCGTGCAGCCCGGTGAGTTTTTCTTCGTGTCTCACCAACGGATCGAGCACCGCTTGATGACAGAATCGGCGCGCGGCCTTCAAAAATCTCTCCTCTCCAGTGACAGCGTAAAGGTCGGCCAGGATTTCGTTCATGCCACCGTGTTCGGCACGCAGCATGTCTTGCATCTGCTCATCCGTGAGACTGGAGACGAGTTTCTCACACCAGTTGCCGTATTGAACAAACACCTCGCGCGCCTGGGCGTTGCCCGCGACGAGATACGCATCGCGCAATCCAGCGAAAGTTTTATGGACGTTATACCACGGCACCCATTTTCCATTGAGGCCGAAACCATTCGCCTGGATGCGCCCATCGGCGATGTCCTGCCAAAATTTACGACCGCCGGGAACGCCGCCGATGTAGCCGTTGCCCGAAGCCTTTTGACAACGCTCCAGTTCGGAAACCATGTGATTCAACCGGCGTTTCAGTTCACCATCGGACGTGTCAGCACCTGATGCGATCATGGTTGCCAGCGCGGAAAGATAATGGCCACCCGTATGTCCGCCGAGACCGCTGCTCTCCCAATTGCCGTAAGCCTTTGCCTTGGATTCCAGCCCGGCCTCGCGCAAATACGGCGCGAGCAACCGATCCGGCTCCAAAGCAAGCAGGTAACCACGATTGGCTTTGACCGCGTTCGCGAACGGGCCCTCCAGCAATCGCACGGAAGTCAGCGGAATAATTTGGGCCGGGGTTGCGGTGGAGGCAGCGCTGCTTTCCGTTGCCACGAAAATCCCCGCAACCCCCGTCAACAGGACGGGGAGGCACAACAACCATCGACGACTCATAAGCTGCTCAACGGTGGACGTTGCATGAGACTTTTACAATTCTCTCAAGAACCGACTGGCAACTCTGTTCTTTCATGCGTTTCGAAAGGGAAAATTTTTCTGACACTAAATTCGTTGTGATGGCTGCCAGAATCAACTTCTTTGACATGGACAATTGTTGTGTGCCTTTTGGTGGGTTTCTCCCTGGCTGAATCACAAATCCCGGAGATATGGTTCGCAGAAATCGCGTGCGCAGACAGGGATCAACGTGGTCCGCGTCTCAGCCGCCAATCTTAATTACCAACGTCCGGCTGATAGCCCAGCAAAGGCAGCATGGTCTCAGCGTAACGTCGGCCCAACTCGCGATAGCCCGCAGGAGTGAAGTGCAACCGGTCCGGCAGCCCGGCGCAGCCTTCCGAGGAAATGACATGCGCCGTGGGAATGGTCTTCGGCAGATCACGGATGATGCGGTTCATGCTGGCGCACGCGCCCTGTTGATCCGCACCCACGACTTCGCCCGCGAGCAAGGGCACAGCATCGGCTTTTAGATCCAGATCCTTGAGCAGATTTTCGTAAACACCTTTGACCTTGTTTGGCCATTCCTTGTCGTTCGTATTGGATTCGCCCTGATGGAGCAAAATTCCCTTGATAACTCCGTCACGCTG
>CAZFNB010000314.1:0-4168 GCA_964520235.1 uncultured Bifidobacterium sp.
CGGATCGGACTTGAGGCGGGAATGCTCTCGCAGCATCTCTACGCGGGACTGGCGGCAGCAGGACTACCCGTCATTTGCGTCGAGACCCGCCATATGAAGGCGGCCCTGTCGGCCCAACTCAACAAGACTGACCGCCACGACGCGCGTGGCATCGCTCAGATGATGCGGGTTGGTCTGTTCAAGCCGGTTCAATGCTTCGTGAACGAGAAGCACGTCCTCGGCCGGGCCGGGTTGGGCCACGTCTATCTCGTCCAGGTCAACGTGGGCCTCGCCGCCGCCCCGTTTCGCCCGGTGTTTGCGACGCGCGTGATCCACAAGAATCCGCCGCATGGCCGTGGCTGCCGCGCCAAAAAAATGTGCCCTGTTTTGCCAGGTGCGGTTGCCCTCGCCCACCAGCCGCAACCAGGCTTCATGCACAAGGGCGGTGGGCTGCAAGGTCTGCCCCGCAGCCTCACGCGCCATCCGGGCGGCGGCCAGTTGGCGCAATTCCTCATACACGAGCGGCAGCAGATCGGACGAAGCCTGTCGCTCGCCGCGGGCCACCGCTTGCAGCATCAACGTGATGTCGCTCATTGAGTAGATGGATTATGCCTGAGCAAGCCAGTTTTGCCAGATGGTTTCGTTCATGCGGGCAGGAGATTGTGGTGCGCAACCGGACTTTCCGCGGGAATTTGTCAAATATCCGCATTGTCCGCATTCATGAAAATTGCATGATATGTTTGGCCGGAAATCAGCCGGAAAAGCGCATTAGTAACTGAAAACCAATTATGGTAATACCAAGTCGTTCGTGTCGTATGTCGGATAGTGTGGCGACGAATCCCACCAACATTTTGTTCACGGTTTCGAGCGGAAATCCGACTCCCGCATGGCCCGCAGATCAAACGGGCTGGCGGTTGCAAGTGCGGACGAGTTTGTTCAAGTCAGCCCGCCCGTTGATGCCAGCTTCGGCAGTGTGATTGAGCCTTTGATTTACTCTTAACCGATTTCACCTGGGCAAAGATGATTTTATCCACCTGTTTGAATAAACTTCCCGGGCTGGCGCTGGGGGTGGTGCTGGCATGGACTGTTCGCGCTCACGCCCAAGACCGCACGCTGCTTTTCAGTCCGTCGGACCCGGGCGTGGCCCGACCGATCCCGACCTGGGGATTGGATACGGCCTGGTTGAGCGCGGATAACGTCCGGCGTGGCGCAATTTTCATGGGCAAACCGCAGGTGGATGTCATCCGGTTTTCGTTCACGGGCGACTGGCCGTTGACCAACGGTGATTTGGGCGCATCCGCGTTGTCTGAATTCAATGACCGCATGGCCATCGTGAACTCTTACACGGATGCTCATGCGGCGTTGTATCTGAACAACGATTCACCGACGTATGATGCTTCCTTTATCGGCGGGGATGGCCGGATCGAGCCGGGGGCGTGGGCGCAACTCATCAACGCGACGCGGCAGCGTTGTGTGAATGCAGGTCGCACCGTGCTTTCCGTTTCTCCCTACAATGAACCGGACAACAGTTTCGCGCAGGGCAGTGTCACCCGGCTGGGTGATGTTTCATGGCAACTGCGGAATACCTTCGGCGCAAACTTTAGTGGAATCCAGCTTTACGGTGCCAGCACACTCAACCCCGACAATGCAAACTCGTGGTACAACACCCTGAATGGCTGGAACTATCTGGAGGCGGGCTGCACGCACCAATTGGCGGGAAGCTTCGACAACTACGCCGCTTTTTTTCAGAACGTCCAGGCAAACGGCGATCTCGGGGTGAACGATGAACTGCACAATGTCATGGAAGCCATCGTTGGAGCAGAATACGGAATGGACGTGGGCATCTGGTGGGGCACGGCGGAGCGGGCGCGCGGCGAGTTTGTGAAAGCCAGCGACGGCCAGCGGCTTGCCTACGCGGAGCACCGCGCTAATTGGACGGCGGCTGCGGTTTATCGCGGGACAAATGGGGCCGTGCAGGCATTTGTCGGAGAGTCGGAGAGACAGGCGTTGCCGACCACGTACCGGTTCTTTTCCAAAGACCGCGATGTGTTCTACGACGGGGACGGCCCGCGCCGCGATTACACGGTGACAACCACGGGCGGGGCCGGCTATCAGACGGCAGCCCATCGCAACGCCGAGCGCGTGGTCAACATCACTTGGGGCGCGGACGTCCCGCCTCTCATCAACGGCCGTTACCTCATCGTGAATCGCAACAGCGGCAAAGTCATGGAAGTGGCGGGCGCGAACACCAATGCCGGAGCGAACATCCAGCAAAACACCTACGCCGGCGGTACGCATCAACAATGGGACGTCGTTCCACTGCCCGCAACCCAGGGCGGAGATTACAGCTATTTCACATTGACTCCGGTTCACAGCGGCAAGGCGACCGACCTCAACAACTGGAGTTACGACGATGGCGGTAATGTGATGCAGTGGGACAACACAGGCGGGGTCAACCAACACTGGTATCTCGAATACGTCAGCAACGGCTGGTTTTACGTCCGCAGTCGCTGGAGCGGCAAATACCTCGACGTATCCGGGGCTTCGACAGCCAACGGTGCGAACATTTTTCAATGGACCGGCAACGGCGGCCTGAACCAGCAATGGCGGTTCATCCCCACCAACGCTGCGGTTGAATTCGTTGCGCCCGCAACCCCCACCGGACTGACCGCCACCACCAATGCCGTCTCCGTGCGGTTGAACTGGAATGCGAGCGCTGCGCCCGACTTTGCAGGCTACACAGTCCTGCGCGCGACAAATGCCGGCGGGCCGTTTGAGATTGTGGCACGTGGGCTGACCAGCAACGCGTTCACCGACAAATCGGCAAACCGGCGGCAAACGTATTTTTATCGCGTCAATGCTGTGGATAAATCGCTGAACACTTCGGGGAACTCGGGAATCGTTGCGGCCCTGCCGTCGTGCAGTCCGGCCTTGGTCGCGCGTTACAGCTTCGATGGAAACACCAACGACACTTCGGGCAATGCGAATCATCCGATTGTCACCGTCGGCCCGCCCGCTTTTGTAGCCGGTAACTACGGTTCGGCCGTGGATCTGAGCGGCTCGGGACAGTACACGATGCTGCCGGCGAACCTGCTGGCGAGTGTGACGAATTTCACCATCGCGCTGTGGGTGAACTGGGACGGCGGCGGCGCGTGGCAGCGCCTCTTCGATTTCGGCAATGACACGACACAATACATGTTCCTCACCCCGAGTTCCGGCAGCGGCACATTGCGCTTTGCGATCACAACCAATGGCGGCGGCACGGAGCAAATCTTGCAGGCTGCGCCGCTTCCCGTCGGGCAATGGCGGCATGTTGCCGTCACCCGCAACGGCGACACGGCGAAGCTTTATACCAACGGGGTGGTTGCGGCGAGCAGCACGATCACCATTGCTCCCGCCGACTTCAACCCCGCATTGAATTATCTGGGCGAGAGCCAGTATGCGGCTGATCCGCTGTTCAATGGCCGTCTGGATGAGCTGTTCATCTACAACTACGCCCTGAGCGACACGGAGATTTTGCAACTCTCGACCAACCAGCCACCGACGCCGGCCATGCCAACGGGTTTGGCCGCTATCGCGGGCGATGCGCAAGTTGTCCTGAGTTGGAATGCCTCAACCACCGCGACGGGTTATTACGTCAAACGCTCGACAGTCAGCGGCACCGGCTACGCGACCATTGCCACCAACGCGAGCCTCACGTTCACCAACACCGGATTGAGCAATGGCACGTTGTATTTCTACGTTGTGAGCGCCTTCAACGCCTCGGACGAAGGTGGCAACTCGGTCGAAGCCAGTGCGCGTCCGTTCTCGTTTGCGCCCGTCACGCTCGGTGTGATCCCCTCGCCTGGCTCGATTCAACTCAACTGGCCGTTGGATCATACGGGGTGGCAACTGCAAGCGCAGACCAACAGCCTCGCCACCGGCCTCAGTACGAACTGGAGCACTATTCTCAGTTCAGCGCAGACCAATCAACTGACTCTGCCTGTTAATCCGGCCAACGCCGCCGTGTTTTATCGCTTGATTCGACCGTAGCAAATCAACAATTCGAACACTCAACCGACGTTAGCCAGACTGCGCCCATGCGCAATCCTTCTCTGTTCGCCAATAGTTAAGCCGGCCTGTTATTCTTACTTTTGCATTGCTGCTTGCGTCCATCACGCAGGAAAAGCAGGTGCAAAGTGAAGTTAAG
>CAZFNB010000315.1:0-4165 GCA_964520235.1 uncultured Bifidobacterium sp.
AAGGCGGGTCGCCTCTGTCTGCCAGATGAAATGGTTCGCGAAGCCGGACTGAAGAGTGACGTGACGCTGGTCGGTTTGCTGGATCGTTTTGAGATTTGGGATTCGGCCCGGTACGCGAAGGTCAAGGCTGCGGACTCGGCGCACGAGCACGAGGCACTCAATTTGATGGAGTGAACATGAGCTTTGGAAAATTGCTGGCGACAGGAAAAAGTTTGATGGGCGGAAACGGCGGTGGTCGTTACCGGATGAGCAAAAACGCGCGCCTGCCAAAATTCATTTCGCCGCGGAATCCGTTCGCACCGGACAACGCGGACGCACCGTCTCCCCGGCAAAATGGGGAGGCTGGGGAGACGGTGAACACGATGTCTCTTGAAAACGTGCGTCCGCCGAACCTCGCGCTCCTGATTGCCGGACGACTGGCGCGTGGATTGTGGTCGCTGTGCAAGAAGTGCAATCCGGCTCCGTTGCTCACGGGGATGCGGCGCGTGAAACGCCCTGCGATTCCGCGTTTTGGCCGGGCGGCGGTTCAGAGCGAGCTTTCACTGGAGAAGGTGTCGGTGAAGCGGAACGATTTGGCCGATGCGGACCTTGAAGTGGTTGCGCGCGGCGGCGGACGCGGCCTGTCGCCGGGTCCGCAAACGAACTTGTTGACCGCGCGCGTGTTTGGCGCGGGGACAAAATAATAAAAGCGATGCGCAGTGCCCGGATTCTTTCACAAGCCGGTGATGTTGGCGGAAGTGCTGGCGGCGGTGAGGCCGCGACCGGGCGCGATTCACGCGGACGGGACTCTCGGTGGGGCTGGGCACGCGGCGGCGGTGCTGGCCGCAAGCGCACCGTCGGGACGCCTGTTCGGGTGCGATCGAGATGGCGTCGCGATTGAGGCGGCCCAGGCGCGGTTGGCGGAGTTTGCGGGGCGGTTCGAGTTGCGGCGTGGAAATTTTTCGGAATTGAGCTCGTGGATTGCGCCGGCGAGTTGCGATTCGGTGCTGCTCGACCTGGGCGTGAGTTCACCTCAACTGGATGAGCCGGAGCGCGGGTTCAGTTTTCAAGACGGCCCGCTCGACATGAGGATGGACATGCGGCAGCCGTTGACTGCGGCGGCGCTGGTGAACACCGCGGCTGCGGACGAACTGGCGAATATTTTTTGGAAGTTCGGCGACGAACGGGAATCGCGGCGGTTTGCAAGAGCGATTGTGCATGACCGGGAGCAGCGACCGTTTGAAACGACAGGACAGTTGGCGGAGTTGATCGAACGGCTTTCTCCGCGCGCGGGCAGGAGGACGCATCCCGCCACGCGCGTGTTCCAGGCGCTGCGCATCGCGGTCAACGACGAGATCGGATCGCTGGAACGCGGATTGGATGGTTCGCTGAAGATTTTGAAGCCCGGTGGAAGGCTGGCTGTGATTTCGTTTCACAGCATCGAGGATCGTGTGGTCAAGCTTTTCGGGCGCGCGCGTGCGCGGGATTACACGTTCGCAGGAACCGACGTGCCCGAGCTTCGAGCTCCGTGCGCGCCCGAAATACGGATCATCAGCCGCAAGGCGATACAGCCGGGCGATGCAGAAGTGGTGGAGAACCCGCGCAGCCGAAGCGCGAAGTTGCGGGTGTTTGAAAAGATTTAGGCGGGAAATGCGAACGTCAGGCAGGAAATAGAAATGGCAAAGAACAGAAAGAACCAGTCGGTGGCAATCCGGTTTGGTCCGGCGATCAAGGCGTTGTTGTTGTGCATTGTGATCGGCGGATCGGGCGTGGGCTACGTCTGGCAGAAGGGGCAGATAGACCAGTTGTACAGGGAAATCACAAAACGTGAGCAGCGGTTGCGGGCGTTGACGGAGCAAAACAAAAAGCTTCGCGACCAACTCGGTCTGCTGCGCTCGCCGACAATGCTTGATCAACGCGCGCATGAGTTGAATCTCGGTCTTGGCCTGCCCCGTCCTGCGGATGTGTGGCGTTTGCCCGAGCCGTTGCCGCCTGCGACCGAGGCCGCACCCACAATGCCCCCAATGACGGGCAACGGCGTGCGCCAGTACGCGGCGCAGTCAAGTCCGCGCTTGTAGCGCGAGGATTTTTTGCCGCCGTCCGCGACGCTGTCGGGTGAGGAACCGATCGCCGCGGACGGTTGGCGAAGTTTTCAAAGTCGTTCAAGTCGTTCAAGTCGTTCAACCAAACCCGGGTTTGTGCCCGGAAACAGAGGGCTGAAAATTTATGCCGCCGCTCGTGACGCTGTCGGGTGAGGAACCGATCGCCATGAGCGGACGGCCAATTTGAAAATGGCGAAACAAACGCAAACCCGACGGGTGCTGCTGCTGGTGGCGATGCTGTGCATCGCGTTTCTGGCGCTGGGCTACCGTCTCGTGGATTTGCAGGTGTTGCGCCATGACGAACTCACCGCCAAGGCGCGCGAATATACGGTGAAGCAAATCCTCCGCGCGCCGCGCCGGGGCGACATCCTCGACGCGAACGGAAACGTGCTCGCCACGAGCATTTTTGTGAAAACCGTCTGTGCCGACCCGACGTTGCTCAACGGGTATCAAGCGCAGGTGGCACGCGCCATCGCGCCGATTCTGAATTTCAACGAGGCGGAACTGATCGAAAAACTCCAATTGAAGCTTGCGAAGAATCCGGATGGAACGACGGCTACGAACCGCTTTGTCCAATACGTGCGATTGAAGGAAAATGTGCCGCCTGAGACGTGGGCGCAGGTGATGGAAGCAATGAACCGGCTCTCGTTCGGTTTGGACGAAAAGAAACTTCCCAGAACAAAGCAGGCGTTCTTCCGCGATCTCCGCCGTGCCTCGATCTTCACCGAACAATTGGACGGTCAGTTGCGCACGTATCCAAACAAATCGCTCGCCGCCCATGTGCTCGGGTTCGTCGGGAAAAACCTCAATGACACGAACAACCTGCCCGGCGATGAAACCATCGGTCGCGCCGGCATCGAGGAGACCATGGAATCGAAGCTGGCCGGCACCGTGGGCTGGCGCGTGACGGGCGTGGACAAGAAACGCCGGGAGGTTGTGAACATGCGCACGCAGGACGTCGAACCGCGCGACGGCTACAACGTGGTGCTTACGATTGATTCGGCCATCCAATATATCCTGGAGAGCGAACTGGCAAAAGGCATGGAGCAGTTCTCGGCGGGCAGTATCGCAGGTGTCGTCATCCGTCCGCGCACGGGTGAAGTTCTGGCGATGGCGACGTTGCCGACGTACGACCCGAACAAGGTCGGAAAATTGACGGATGCGCATCGTAACCGCGTCATCTCGGACAAGATGGAGCCGGGTTCAACGTTCAAAATCGTGACGGTGGCGGGTGCGTTGAACGAACGCATCGTCAACCTGACAGACGTGTATGATTGTGAAAACGGGGAGTTCGCCTTTGCAGGGCGCAGGTTGCACGATTCGCACCGGCACGGGTTGCTGACGGTCGAGGGCATCATCACCAAATCGTCGAACATCGGCGCGGCGAAGATAGGCATCAAACTCGGCGAAGCACGGCTTTATGATTACATCCGGCGGTTCGGGTTCGGCGATGAGACGGAGATTCCGCTCCCCTATGAGACGCCGGGCATCGTCCACGAAGTTGATGATTGGACCAAGGTGAGCATCGCGCAGATTCCGATGGGTCACGGCGTGGCGGTGTCGCGGTTGCAGATGGCGATGGCGATGTGCGCGATCGCCAACAACGGTGTGCTGATGAAGCCGATGCTCATCAAACGGCTGGTGGATCGTGAGGGCCGCGTGGTGGCGCAATATCAGCCGCAGCGCGTGCGTCAGGTCATCAACGAGACCACGGCGCGGCAGATGGTGCAGGCGCTCAAGACAGTGGTGAGCACAAATGGTACGGCAGAAAAAGCAGCGCTGGAGCAATACATCGTCGCTGGAAAAACCGGCACAGCGCAGAAGGTCGTGAACGGCACCTACTCGAACGAAAAATTCTTTTCGTCGTTCATCGGGTTCTTTCCGGCGGACAATCCCGAGCTTTGTATTTCCATCGTGCTCGATGAACCCGACCGGCAGAAGGGTTACTACGGCGGCACGGCCGCAGCGCCGATCTTTCACGACGTGGCGGAGCGGGCCGCGAATTATCTCAATATCCGGCCCGACCTCCAGGACACCACGCGGCTGGTGGCGGTAAATTCATCCGACGCGCGCACTGCACGGGT
>CAZFNB010000316.1:0-4158 GCA_964520235.1 uncultured Bifidobacterium sp.
TGACGGCGCAAACGAAACCGCAGCGCCACTGGATCAAGGATCTCGGCTTCCGCAATACGCGTGACGGAAGGCGCTGGCAGATCGCGGCATTCAACAACAGGACAGCAGAAATGATCGGCCCGAAGGTGGACTGGCTGGACGGCCAGGGGGCACGGCAATGGATCTTTGCCGAACGCGCCGCGCCCACAAACGGCGGCTGGCTGTTCGTGAACGCGACTGAATTCTACGAAACAAATTCCACCTATGTGCCCGGCTTTCAGACGAACTGGCTGTTCAAATCCTTCTCCGAGACGCCCGATGAGATTCGCAGCGAAATCAAGATCAGCCAGCGCCTCAGCCTTCTTAAACCGCAGGGCGCGGACGTGCCGCTGGCGTATCTGCACGACTATCTCGGCCTGCACCCCAACGCCACAGCGGCTGAAAAGCGGTGGCTTTACACGAAACTGCACGGACGATTGGCGTCACCGTGGACGTGTGTTGTGGTCGTATTGATCGCGATTCCTTTTGGCGCAGCGTCGGGACGGCGAAACGTTTTTGTGGGCGTGGCGAGCAGCATTTTCATTTGTTTTGCGTATTTCGTTCTGCTTCACGTCTGCCAGGCACTGGGCATCAACGGCATGTTGCCGCCGGTGCTGGCGGGCTGGCTGCCGAATCTGATTTTCGGCGGCGGCGGCGCGTGGTTGACGGCGCGAGCGAGATAGCTGTGTCAGGCGCGGAGGCTTGACGCTTTGAATCATGGATGAATTGACCGAACTGAAAGCGCGTTACGAACGATTGCGGCTGCTCTACGAGGTGGGCAGCGTGATCCATTCGACGCTTGAACCGCAGGCGGCGCTGGCGTTGATCGCGCGTGAGGCGACGCGGCTGATGAAGGCATCCAGTTGTTCCGTTGTTCTGGTCAATCCGACGAATGGATTTCTGGAAATTCACGCCGCAAAGGGTCTGCCGGAAAAAGCGGCGGCATTGAAACTCAGGATGGGCGAGGGCATCACGGGATGGGTGGCCCGCACGGGCAAGCCCGCGCGCGTGGGCAACGTGGCGGCGGACAACCGTTACATCATGCTGCGTTCCGAGGTGAAATCAGAACTGGCCGTGCCGCTGGAGGTCAACGGCGAGGTGCGCGGTGTGTTGAACGTGGATTCGGACCGTGCGGAGGCGTTCACGCCGGAGGATCAGGAATTGTTGGAGGGCCTGGCGGCGCAGGCCGCGCGCGTCATCCAGAACACCTGGCTTTACGAGCAGTTGCGGCTCAAGGCGCGCCTGCTTGAATCCCTGGCAAGCGTCAGCCGCACCATCAATTCCACTTTGAACCTGGACGAGGCGCTACAGACCATCACCCGCGACGCCTGCGAGTTGATGCAGGCGAAGATGTGCTCGTTGATGTTGCTGGATGAAACGGGCGAGTGGCTGGATTTGCGCGCAAATTACGGCGCAGGCGCAGGCTACTTGAACAAACCCCGCCTGCGCGTGAGCGAAAGCCTCGTCGGCTCGGTTGTGCGCCGCAAAAAGACGGTGCAGGTCGAGAACGTGCAGACTTCCTCGCGTTACCAAAACGTGGAGGTGGCCCGGCAGGAGGGACTGGTGGGACTGTTGAGTGTGCCGCTGTTGTTTCGGGGCGCGTGCATCGGGGCGTTGAACATCTACACGGGCAAACAATATCTGTATTCCAACGAGGAAATCAGGATTCTCACGGCGTTTGCGGAGCTTTCGGCGATAGCGATCGAGAAAGCGCGGCTTTACGAGCGCGTGGTGGATGTGGAGGAACAGTTGCGCCAGAACGAAAAGTTGTCCGCCCTCGGCCTGCTTGCCGCCGAGGTGGCGCACGAAATCCGAAATCCTCTCACAGTGATGAAGATGCTGTATCACTCGCTGGACTTGAATTTTCCAGATCGCGATCCTCGCCGCGAAGACGCCCGGTTGATGGGTGAGAAGATCGAGCACCTGAATAAAATCGTCGAGCGCATCCTGGATTTCGCGAGAACCACCGAGCCGGTACTCAAGCCGGTGAATTTGAATGACATCATCGCCGAGATGACGCTCCTCGTCCGACACAAGCTCGCCAATCAAAATGTGCGCCTCATCCACAAGCTTGAAAACGATCTTCCCCCTGCAAACGCGGATGCAACCCACTTGGAACAGGCGTTCCTGAATCTCATCCTCAACGCCGTGGAGGCCATGCCCGGCGGCGGTCAACTCACGATCAGCACCACGTTTCGCCCATCGCCCGAGCCCGGTTTTGTGGACGTTTCGTTTGCGGACACCGGGGAAGGCATGTCGCCCGAACAACAACGTCGCGCATTCAGTTCCGTTCTCAGCACCACCAAGGCGCGCGGCACCGGGCTGGGTCTGGCCATCGTTGGAAAGATCATTGAAGCCCACAGCGGCTCCGTGGAGATTTCATCTTCACGCGGACACGGCACAACAATCCGTGTTTCGCTGCCGGTCAGTGACGGAATTTCCTCCTGTTAATTGCGGGAAAAGCCGACGCGCCAAAGATACAAAATCGTGACAATTTGCCTGATTTAAGGGACTAAAAGCCCGTGTGAATAACTGCCGAACAAGAATCAATATGTTATTCTCGAAACTCATGCGGCATTTTTCTAAAAACACAGTCAGCGATGCGAACAAGCTTCGCCGTTTCACCCGCAGAATGTTTCAAGTTCGGCGGGTTGTTTTGTCGAAATGTGTAAGTTGCTGGTATTTAATGGTTTGTTAGGTGGCTTCGCAAGGCTTGCGGAGCGGTTCGGGAACGTGTTGAATGGATTTAGATGACGACGCGATTTTTTGATGTTAGGAATAGCGCCGAACCCAGTCCACAAATCGTGAGAAAGATGCCAGGTGAATAAATCGCTCGAAAAACGGGCTAACGGGGTAAAAAACATGCAAGCTTCTGCTGAGGATATTTGGCGTTCTGCGCAGGCACAATTGCGTTCCATGTTGAGCGCGGACACTTACAACCTATGGTTTGCACCGTTGCGGGCGCAATCGGTGGACGACGGTCAGTTGATTTTGGAAGTGGCCAACGATTTCTGCGAGGTCTGGCTCAAGGACAATTATCAGGGACTGTTGCGCGACGTCCTGACGGTCGCCAGTGGCAAACCGCTTCAGGCAAAATTCCGCGTCGTCGCGGGCGGTTCAATCGCTCCCGCTCCGCAAAAGGCGCTTCCGGCCAAAACCAAGCCTGTCCCGGTGACCGCTCCGGATCGCAACAACGCCGGCAATGGCAGCGAATGGAATTTCAATCCCAAGAACACGTTTGAGACGTTCGTCGTCGGTAACAATAACAATTTTGCCTATGCTGCCGCCCAAGCCGTCGCGCAATCTCCGGGCAAATCCTACAATCCGTTGTTCCTTTACGGCGGAGTCGGTCTTGGCAAGACACATTTATTGCACGCCATAGGCCAATATGTTGTTGCCAGCAAGAAAGGCGCGCGCGTCGCCTACGTTTCCTCGGAGAAGTTCACCAACGAATACATTGACGCCATCCAGAACAACTCGCTCGCCAAGTTTCGCAAGAAATACCGCCAGACGGACGTGCTGCTGATTGATGACATCCAGTTCCTCGCCGGCAAAGAACGCATCCAGGAGGAATTTTTCCACACGTTCAATGCATTGCACGAGGCGCACAAGCAGATCGTTCTCACCTGCGACCGCCCGGCCAGCGAAATCCAAAATCTCGAGCACAGGCTGGTTTCCCGCTTCGAGTGGGGCTTGGTCACCGACCTGCAACCGCCGGACGTGGAAATGCGTCTCGCGATCCTGCACAAGAAGGCGGCGCTGATGAGCGTCACGCTGCCAGAGGAGATCATCAACTTCCTCGCCAGCCGCATCCGCACCAACATCCGCCGTCTCGAAGGCGCGCTGATCCGTGTGGCTTCCTACGCTTCATTGACCGGTAAAAAATTGACGGTCGAAGTCGTTGAAGGGTTGCTCCGCGAAATTCTCCACGAGGAAGGAAAGTTCTCCGTCAACATCGAGGTCATCCAAAAGCGCGTTGCCGAGCATTTCGACATCCGCCTCGCCGACATGACCAGCAAACGACGCCCGGAAAACATCGCGTTCCCGCGGCAGATCGCCATGTTCCTCTCGCGCCAGATGACTGAAAGCTCCCTGAGCGTCATCGGCGAAGCTTTTGGTGGACGCGACCACGGCACAGTG
>CAZFNB010000317.1:0-4155 GCA_964520235.1 uncultured Bifidobacterium sp.
ACATGCGCATCTCCGGCTGGAATTCCGCAGCGGAACGAATCTTCGGTTTCAAAAATACACAGGCGGACGGACGGATGCCGCACGAACTTTTGTTCACGTTGCAGGATAGCGCCGACGCGGGGAAACGTCTTGAAGAGATGGCCTTGACGGGCAAACCCGAGCGCAGCGTGATGCGTTGCATGACCCGGGATGGCGATCTGCGCATTTGTTCCTGGACCATCACCACATTGCTTGAAGCGGATGGCTCCTTTGGCGGGTTCATCGCCATGGTAGAGGATGTGACGGCGCAGACGCGGGTGGATCAGGAGCGCGCGGTGATGGAATCGCAAATGCGACAAAGCGAGGAGCGTTTCCGCCAGCTCGCCGAGGCCATCCGGGAAGTTTTCTGGATGACGGACATCGGCAAGCACCGCGTGCTTTACGTCAGCCCGCGGTACGAGGAGATTTGGGGTCGCTCATGCGAAAGTCTCTATCAAACCCCCGGCTCTTGGTTTGATGCGATTCACCCTGAAGATCGCGATCGCGTCGTAAAAGCCGCCCGAGAGAAGCAGGCACTCGGTCAATATGACGAGGAATATCGCATCGTCAGGCCGGACGGCGGCGTACGATGGATTCGCGACCAGGCGTTTCCCGTGAACGACGAGGGCGGGCATGTCTATCGCATCGCCGGTGTGGCCGAAGATATCACGCAACGCAAACGGCTGGAGGAACAATTCCGACAGTCGCAAAAAATGGACGCCATCGGCCAGCTCGCTGGCGGTGTGGCTCATGATTTCAACAATATCCTTACTGTCATCCATGGCAATGCTTCGTTGCTGTTGAGCACGCAGGAAAAGAATCCGGAAGTTGCCGAATTCGCACATTCGATTGTTCACGCCTCCGAACGCGCCGCCGGGTTGACGCGACAGCTTTTGATGTTCAGCCGCAAGCAGGTCATGCACCGGGTGAATCTCGACCTTGGCGATGTGGTCGCGCAGATGGCGCGGATGTTCCAACGCGTGCTCGGCGAGGACATCGCGCTTCAGGTCCAACGCGCGCCGTCCCTGCCGCTTGTATGCGCGGATGGCGGCATGATTGAGCAGGTTTTGCTCAATCTTGTGGTCAACGCTCGCGATGCCATGCACGGCGGCGGACGGTTGTTGATTTCGACCGGCACCGAGGAGGTGGATGCGGCCCAAGCTTCGGGTAATCCGGATGCAACGCCGGGGCGTTGTGTGGTGTTGAGTGTCATTGACAGCGGTACGGGGATATCCCCGGAGGCGCTGCCCCACATCTTTGAACCGTTTTTTACGACCAAGGAATCCGGCAAGGGCACAGGCTTGGGTCTTGCGACCGTTTACGGAATCGTGAAACAGCACCGTGGATGGATCGCTGTCCAAAGCAGTCCCGGCGCGGGAACGACGTTCCGGATTTATTTCCCGGCTGCGGAGGGCAGGGTGGAAGCGAAGGTCGAAACTCCCCAGGCGATGTCATTGCCCCGCGGTTCGGAAACAGTGTTGATCGTCGAGGATGAAAAAGCCGTGCGCGATCTGGTTTGTTCCACGCTTCAACGTTGCGGTTACACTGTCGTGTCCGCCTCCACCGGCGCTGAAGCCATCAAGCTCTGGCAGGAGGGGAGACACCAGATACAGTTGCTTGTCACGGATGTCATCATGCCTGACGGCGTGTCCGGTCCCGAACTGGGCCTGAAACTTTTACTGGACAATCCGAAGCTTAAAATCATCTACACCAGCGGTCACGCACCGAAACTCACCGGCAATCAGGATGCGCTCATCGCCAGCGAGAATTTTTTACAAAAGCCGTACAGCCTCCAGCAGCTTGCCACCGTCATCCGCCAGCGTCTGGATGACAAAAAAGTTGAAGTCGCGCACACGGCTTGAACCGCCGCTATTTGGCTGCTCGTTTCCGCCAATAGTTCGCGAGGATTGAACCGCTCACGTTCATCCACGGGCTGAAGATCGCCGCCGCCAGCCCCATCGTGCCGAGTTTGCCAAGTGAACCCGCGATGCCCGACGCCATGCCGCCATTCTGCAAACCGACTTCAAAAGCCACCGTGCGACACGACGCGATGTCCAGCTTGCAGGCCCGCGCCAGCCAATACGCAAAAAGGTATCCGAAGGTGTTGTGCAGTGCTGCGGCGAGGAACAGGAGCGGGCCGATGGCAAGCAGGTTGTCGCGTCCGGCAGCCGTTGTGACGGTGGTAAAATAAACGATGCCGAACATCGAGGCGACGGGCATGAGCTTGGGCAAGACCGATAAAATTTTTGTGGCGTGATGGTAAACCACCCCGGCGATTGCGGCGGCAAAGACGAATCCCAGCACGCCAACCCATGGCAACACGTCTGCTGTGACTTTTCCTTTGAGCCAGCCCCATCCGCCGAATGAAATAACGATCAGCCAAACCACACCCGCTGCCGCTGTTCCGTAAACTGCCTGCCGCCCGCGCGGTTTGGCGAATGTGAGGTAATCATGCAGCAACGCCGCGCCAATCGGAACGATGACCATCTTGATGATCTCCATCATCATGTGGAACGGTTTCACCTCCACGAGTTCGCCCGCGAGAATCCGCATCCACAGCGGTGTCATAATGGGGGCGAGCGCCGTTGTCACCGAAGTCATCGTGATGGAGAGCGCGAGATTCGCCCTGGCGATGTATGCCATGACATTTGACGCCAGTCCCGCCGAGCATGAACCGATGAGGATGATTCCCGCTGCGATCTCCGGCTCGAAATGAAAAATCCTGGTCAACCCGAAACCCACGAGCGGCATGATGGTGAATTGTCCCGCCACACCAATCGCCACCGCCCACGGCATCTTGGCCACGCCCTTGAAATCCTCGAGTTTCATTTGCGTGCCCATGCCGAACATCACCGCCTGCACGATGAACAGGATGAGCCATTTGTTGCGTAGATCGAAATCGCCGACCTTAAGCAACTGCGCTGGATAAATCATCCCCGCCACCACCGCCACGATGATCCACGCAGTGAACTGATAGCCGCGCAGCTTCGGGATGAAGCGTAACCCGATGGCGAGGGCGAGAGCGGCGATGACGGCGAGGAGTTGCCAGGAATTCATAGCGGGAAAGCTCCAAGCGCCAACATCCAAGCTCCAGAGAAACTCCAAACACCAAGCACCAACAGTGCCCGCGTGACATGGCCTGGAGCTTGAGGCTTGGTCCTTCTCTGGGGCTTGGTGCTTGGAATTTGGAGCTTCATAAAACCGTCGCCAGATAATCCACCGCCGTATCTGGGCTGGCGAGAATCGGCACGCGCTTGTCTTCAGGCGTGAGCGAATCCACCACCCGCGCCATCGAAGCCTGTGCCAACAAGATCACATCCACGTGTTTGGACAACTCTTTCAAAGCCGTTGCCACTTTCGCGTCGTGGGTCGCGCCGTCGCCCGCCATCAACGCCTCGAATGCGCCGTCCACCAGCTTTGAGGTGAGTTCAATCTGCTTTCCGGCAAGTGCCGCGCGGCGTTGGATCAAATCTGCCGTCGGCTCCAGCGTCGTGGAAAGTGTGGCGATGACGCCAATGCGTTTGCCGGTCGCGACGGCCTTGTCTGCCATCGGTTGATCCACGCGCAACACTGGGACGCCCATCAGCTTCGCGCCCACCTCCACCGCCGGTCCGATGGACGAGCACGTGACCATGATATAATCCGCGCCCGCTAGTTCGGCGGATTCCAGATAATTCGTCACGCGCCGCGAAATCGTCGCTGTCAGCGAGCCGGCTTCGCGAATGCCTTTGACGAGCGAGTCGTCCGCGATGTTGAACACGTCCACGTTCGGCAGCTTCTCTTTGCACAGTTGCGCAAACACCGGTACAAGTGTGGCGGACGTGTGAACCAGCCCGAGTTTCTTGCGTTTCATAAATATGGTGGCGGGGCGGCAGCTCCACCCTACCAACCCGGGTAGGGCTGCGCTGCCGCGTAGCCTTTGCTAAATCCTTCCGCGTCTTACAATGTCAAAATAGTTTTCCGGGCCGACCTGCCCGCCTTTGAAGACGACTTCCATGTCATTCGCTGGCGATGTGTCTAACGCCCGTGTCCGGCACAACGGCGCCCCCGGGGTCAGCGGCGCAATCATCTCCAGCGCCTCGATGCCCAGCGCCAGTGCGGCATAGCTGGACGTGTCACCGCCGGCGATGCAAATCC